>DASWMR010000096.1:0-6305 GCA_036399635.1 Actinoplanes sp.
CGGGCCGCCTTGCACGCCGTCGTGCTCACCTGGCTGCCACCGGCCGCGCAGGCGGCGGTCCGGCTGATCGGCGTGGTGGGGGCGCCGTGCGCGGCCGCGGGCAGCGCGGGCACCAGCCCGGCGACGGTCACGGCCCCGGCCAGCGCGGTAAGACGGCGGACGATCATGGGTTCCCCCAGGTGCTTCGGGCCCGGTTGATTCCGGCCGGGTGCTTCCGGCATGGGTGCTTCCGGCATGGTGCGCACCTGGCAATACGGAGATCGGGGGCGACTCGTTCACCCTGTCCGGTGGCCAGCTTCCGGACCGGCTGTGATTGAGTGGCTGCGAATCGATCGCTAAGGAGAGAACGTCATGGACAAGCCCGAGGTCGGCCCGATCCAGGGTGACCCGCCCGCGGACCTGCAGGTCGAGGACATCACGGTCGGTGCGGGCGCCGAGGCGAACCCCGGCCAGTACGTCAGCGTCCACTACGTGGGCGTGGCGCACTCGACCGGCCGGGAGTTCGACGCGTCGTACAACCGCGGCGAGGCGTTCAGCTTCCCGCTCGGCGGCGGTCAGGTCATCGCCGGCTGGGACCAGGGCGTGGCCGGCATGAAGGTGGGCGGCCGTCGCCGGCTCACCATCCCGCCGCACCTGGGCTACGGCGCCCGCGGCGCCGGCGGCTCCATCAAGCCGAACGAGACCCTCATCTTCGTGGTGGACCTGATCGGCGTGCAGTAGGTCCCGGTGGCGGCCGCCGGTCTCCCGGTGGCCGCCGCGGCATCCCGGCGGCACCCCGTGGCGCCCTCAGTCGGCCGCGTAGCCGCTGCTGGTGAGCGCGTGCAGCTCGGCGTAGGTGCCGGCCGAGGCGAGCAGCTCCTCGTGGGTGCCGTGCTCCACCAGGCGGCCCGACTCCATCACGAGGATGAGATCGGCCCCGGCCACCGTGGAGAACCGGTGCGACACGATCACCGTGATCGCCCCCGTCCGACTCGCGATGTCCCGCGCCCGGTTCATGTAGTGCCCGAAGATGGCCTGTTCGCTGGGCGCGTCGAGGGAAGCGGTCGGCTCGTCGAGGACGAAGAGTAGCGGCTCCCGGCGCATGCTCGCCCGGGCGAGCGCGGTCTTCTGCCACTGCCCCTCGGACAGCTCCACCCCACCGAGATCCTTACCCATCATCGTGTCCAGGCCGTCGGGCAGCCGATCGAGCAGCACCTGACCGTCGGCGACCGCGAGCGCCTCGCCGACCCGCTGCTCGTCGTCGATGGCCGGCAGGTCGCCCAGCCCGACCACCTCGCGGAAGACCGTCCGATAGCGGCCGAAGTCCTGGAACACCACGGCCATCCCGGCCCACCACGACGCGGCCTCGATGCCGGCCAGGTCGCTTCCGTCGACCAGGATCGCGCCGCCGGTCGGCCGGTGGAACTTGCACAGCAGCTTGACCAGGGTGGTCTTGCCGGAGCCGTACTCGCCGACCACGGCGACCACGCTGCCCGCCGGAAGATGCACGGTGACCCGGTCGACCGCGGTGCGCCCGGTGCCCGGGTAGGCATAGCTCACCGCGTCGAACCGGATGCCGTCGGTGAGGGTCGCGGGCGCCGCGCCGGTGCCGTGCGGCCGGCTGCGCTGCTCGGCCACATAGTCCTGCAACCACAGATAGTGGGTGGCCTTGCGGCCGTCCATCGCCGCCTCGGTCGAGGTGTCCACCGCGCGCTGCACCGCCATCCGCAGGCTGGCCGCCACCGTGATGGCCAGCACCAGGTCACCGACGCTGCCGGCGCCGGTGAGCGTTTGATGGACCACCAGCCACAGGGCGACCGCGAAGCCCGCGGTGAAGATCGTCCAGCCGCCGGTGCGCCACAGCGCGCCGCGGATCTGAGCCCGGAAGAGCTTCTCGTTCGCCCGGCGGAGGGCCTGCTGCTGCATCTCGCCGATGACCGGTCCGGCGCCGCTGACCCGGATCTCCTTGGCCGGCAACGACCGGGTGGCCAACTCGAAGAGGTGCCGCGACAGCCGCAGGTCCTCGCCGGAGTCGGTATCGGCGCGGACCAGCGCCTTGCGACCGCGGGCGTCGAACCAGAGCGGTACGGCCGCAAAGATCAGAAGCAGCAGGAGGAACGGGCTGACCGTGCCGAGCAGCGCCAGCACCGCCACCAGCCGGGCGACGTTGAAGAGGCCGTTCAGTGCGCCCCACGCCGACGACATCACCTGCCAGGAGGCGCCCTGCAGCACGGTCACCCGGTCGAGGAAATCGGTGCGTTCCAGGTGGTCCATCGTCTCCACCTCGGTGACCAGGCGGATGATCTCCGGGTCGAGTTCGAGCAGGCCGACCCGGTCGCAGAGGTGAATGTCCAGCGCCCAGATCTCGCGCTCCACCACCTGATTCACCGAGTAGGCGACCGCGATGGCGACCGCGGTCAGGATCGCCGTCCGCGCGCTGCCCGTGCCGGCCGCGGCCGCGGCTCCGCTGTCGACCGCCTCGCGTAGCAGCAACGCGGTCGCCGGGATGGTCCCGATGCCCACCACCCGCAGCACGAGGGCCGTCACCGTCAGGCGGGGCTCGTGCCGGTAGCACAGCCCGATCATCCGCCGCCACAGTCGCAGATATGGCCGCCAGCGGTTCATACCTCGTCCTCCACCCGGTCTTCGAAGCCGCGCTGGAAGCGCTCGGCCTGGATGGTGAACATCCGCGCGTACTCGCCGCCGTAAGCCATCAGCTCGGCGTGCGTGCCCGACTCGGTGATCCGGCCGCCGTCGAGCAGCACGATCCGGTCGGCGTGCCGCACCGTCGACAGACGGTGCGAGATCAGCAAGATGCTGGTGTCCCCGGCGCGGCCGGCGAGACGGCCGAAGACTTCGGCCTCGCTGCGCACGTCCAGGTGGGCGGTGGGCTCGTCGAGCACCAGCAGCCGGGCGCCGGTGTGCACGGCGTAGAGCGCCCGGGCGAGCACCACCTGCTGCCACTGGCCGCCGGAGAGGTCGACGCCGCCGGTGCGGGTGCGGGCGAGCGGGGTATCCATCCCGTCCGGCAGTCGGTCCAGCACCGGGCGGAGCCCGGCCTCGTCGACCGCCGCCTCCAGGGCCGCGTCGTCGACCGGGACCGAGGCCTGGCCGAGCCGGATGTTGTCGCGTGCGGACAGCTGATAGCGCACGAAGTCCTGGAACACCACGGAGATCTGCCGCCGCCACCCGTCCGGCCCGATCTTCCGGATGTCGACCCCGTCGGCCGTCACGCTGCCCGCGTCCGGCAGGTAGAGCCCGGCGAGGATCTTGATGAGGGTCGACTTGCCGGCGCCGTTCAGGCCGACCAGCGCGAGCAGCTCGCCGGGCCGGACGGTGAGGTGCAAATCGTCCAGAACGAGCCGCTCGGTGCCGGGATAGTGGAACCGGACGCCGCGCAGCTCCACCAGCGGCGGCGCGCTGCCGCCGG
Organism: Actinoplanes sp.; assembly: GCA_036399635.1. Lineage (GTDB taxonomy): Bacteria > Actinomycetota > Actinomycetes > Mycobacteriales > Micromonosporaceae > Actinoplanes. The sequence continues at coordinate 3,410 of DASWMR010000096.1, forward strand.
CCGGGGCTGCCGATGCCGGGGCCGCCGGGGCGCGCAGCAGGTCCCGCAGTTTCGCCAGCGCCTTGACCGCGGGCAGCGATCCCTCGATCTCGGTCGAGTCATAGATGCGCCCGACCGCGAGGTAAACCGAGTACGCGGCGGTGAACACCGCGGTCTCCAGCGCGATGCCGATCCGGCCGTCGACCACCCCGTTCGCGACCACCGCGTAGGTCACCGCGAGCGGCAACGTGATGAGCAGGGCGGTCCGCCCCCACGCCGATCCCCGGTCCCGCCCGCCGACCTCCCACAGCTTTCCGAACATGTGGTTGACCGACGCGATCTGCCGCTGCACCGCGAACTCGCCGAAGCCGTAGACGCGCTGCTCCTTGCCCTCGGCCGGCGACATGATCCGTTCTTTCCAATCGCCGAGACGGCGGGACTCGCGGGCGCCGGCCGTCCAGGTGCGGGCGAACCACACCGACCGGCGCCACTCGATCGCCCGGTTGACCAGCGCCGGCACCACCAGCACTGGCAGCAGCCACCAGGCGAAGGCGGCCACGATCGCGGCGGAGCTGATCGCGCCGATCCACCGCATCGTCGAGCCGACCTGGGCCTCGGCGCCCTGGCCGGGGGTCATCTCGGTCCAGTACTGCGGGTCGGCGGTGGCCAGCCGTACCAGATCCTGGATCTCCGGATCCTCCAGCTCGGCGAGGGTGGGGCTGGCCGCCGTGAGACGGGCCAGCTCGGCGCGGTGCGCGCCGTCGACGCGCGACTTCACCAGAGCGGTGAGCGGCTGAAAGAAGGCATCGAGGATCTGCCCGGCGAGCACGGTGCCGGCGAACGCGACGAGCGCGACCAGGAAGGTGCGGCCGTGCTCGACCCGGTCGATGAGCAGCGCCATGGTGAGCGCGACCCCGGCGGGCAGGACGTATTGCCCGAGTCGCAGCAGGAGCCACGCGGTGACCACACCCGCGCCCACCTCGCGCAGCCCCCGAAGCAGCAGGAGTCGGTCGTGCAGGCGGCGCATCGGTCTCCCCGTGATCCAGCGTCGAAGCGATTCGACCCTCGTCGATGCGGGGGTGGCTGTCAACCGAATAGCGTCGGCCTCAGACGAGGTCGGCAAGCACGTCGTCGGTCAACCACGGCGGGGCGTACAGCGGCTCCCCGTCCGGCAGGCGGGCGCAGAGGCCGGTCAGTTCCAGGTTCTGGCGAACCAGGCCGTACGCATTGACGATCTCGAAGCCGTGCCCGGAACGGAGTGCCCTGGTGTACGCCAGCAGCAGCAACTCGATGCACTCGCCGCCGATCGCGTCGACCTCGCCCATGTCGATCGACACGGTGACGCCGCGGGTGCGGGTGAAGACCTCGCGCAGCGCACGGCGCAGGTCGCCGTGCGCCGAGCGGTCCAGGTCGCCGCACAGGAGCAGCCGCACGATCGAGCCGCGGTCCCGGTGGATCGTGAAGGGCAGGTCCGTCATGTCTCCTGGTCTACCTGCGCCAGGTGTCCGCCGCCCGAATTGCGGATGACCCTTCAGCGCCGGGTGAAGATCACGCCGAGCTTGTCGACCTCGTCGCCGGCGCGGCCGTGGAAGCCGGCGATCTGCCAGCCGCTCGGCGCGGTGCGGGTGACGCAGTCCGCGGTGGCCGTGCCGCTCGCCAGGGTGCGGCCGGCGCTGGTGGTGAACTGCGCCGAGAAGATCCGGGTCTGGTCGCTGTACTTGCCCTGGCACAGCGTCACGGCGGTGAGGTATTCGGTGGCGCCCAAGGTCAGCGTGCCCGCGGTGCCGCCGGTGCCGCCGTGCGCCAGCGCCGTCCCGTCGGCCAGGGCGAGGCCGATCCGGTCGAGCCGCGAGCCGCCGCGGAGGGTGAGCACGGTGGGCTTGGCGCCGACCGCGTCGAGGTCGGTGAAGTAGCCGCCGTGCGGCCCGCCAAACTGCTCGCTGAACTGGTACGCGGGGTTCGTCGACCAGGAGAACGTGGCACTGACCGGGTCGTGGTCGGAGAGCATCAGGCCGGCGTCGTTGAGGAAGCCGGCGTGCTCGTTGTGGTAGCCGGTCGCGGTCAGCGTGACGAACCGGCTGCCCCGGTAAAGGATCTTGTCGACCACCTCGCAGGAGTCCTCGGCGCAGAGCACCGGCTCGCTGCCGAGCACCGGCGGCACCCCGCCCTTCTCGATCTGCACCCAGGCGTCGATCAGCCCGTTGGCCGCGGTGAACGCCCGGATGGTGTCGCCGGCACGGGTGTAGCGGGTGTTGGTGTCGCCCATGACCACGACCGCGTTGCCGGCCGAGTGGCTCGCGATGAACGCGGTCAACTGGTTCAGGTTGTCCGCCCGCGCGGTCAGGTCGCCCGGATTGGTGCCGGCGTTGGTGTGCACGTTGTAGAAGTCCACATAGACGCCCTCGGCCAGTCGGGTACGCCCGAAGGTGAAGCCCTTGGGCGTCAGGCAGTCGCCGGAGTCGAGCTGGCAGGCATTCCACCGGACCCGCTCGAAGTCGGCGGTGTCATAGGGCAGGCCGGCCAACGTGTTGAGACCGCTGCCGATGCCCGCGCCGCCGCTGGTGGGCGTCCGGTACGGGTGGGTGTCGGTGGCGTACAGATTGGCGTGGTAGTTGAAGTCCTCCTGGACGTGCACCAGGTCCCACGGCCCGAGCCGCTGCCCGATCGCGGTGGTGGCCGTGTCCCGCGGGGTGGGCGCGCTGGACAGCCCCTCGGGCAGGCCGGCGACGTTGTAGGAGAGCAGGTCGAGGGTGCCGCTCGCGGCGTGGGCGGCGGGCGCCCCGGCGGTGACCGCGACGGCCGAACCGGAGAGGGCCAGCAGAACGGCGAGGATTCGCTTCATTCCCGGGACGCTAGACATCGACAAAAGCGAATCAAAGAGCCCGCGCCAATTCTCCCGCGAATGATCATCGCGTTA
>DASWMR010000097.1:0-4375 GCA_036399635.1 Actinoplanes sp.
CACGGCTACGACACGTCGGCCGAGATGATGGCGAAGGCGGCCGAGGTCGGGTCGCGGGCAAGCTGGCACCAGGTCTCGGCCGAGGGCCCGGTGCCGCACCCGGAGCCGGTAGGCTTCCCGGCCCTCGTGACCATGTTCCGCCTTCTGCTCAACGTGGACGAGACGGTCCGGGACCGGGCGCTGGCGTTCGCCGCGAAGGTGCTGCCGACCGTCGATTCCGGCGTGCTGGTGGTGGAGAACCACGGCAATGCGGGCTCGCTGCGGCACCTGCGGGCCCGCCGGCACCGCGGCGAGCGCTGGTTCGCCGAGCTCTCCCACGAGCAGGTGGCGGATCTGCTCGGCCGGCACGGCTTCCAGGTGATCGAACGGCGCGGGTTCTCGATGCTCACCCCGTCGCTGCACGAGCATGGGATCGCCCGGGCGGCGGACGCGGCCCTGCGCCGGCTGCCGGGCAGCGACACGTACGCCGTCAATGTCCTCTACACCGCGCGTCGTGTCCACGCGTAACGGCCTGGCGGCCGCTCTGGCCGCCGTTCTCCTGCTCGCCGCCTGCTCCTGGAGCGACAAGGAGAAACCGGCGCCCGAGCCGTCGCCCGACCTCGCCAAGCCCCCGGCCGCCATCGCCGTCCACCCGGGCCCGTTCCAGTCCGGCCCGTTCCGCGCGCCCCGCACCGGCGCCCTGGTCGGCGCCTGGATCAAGCCCGACCAGCTGACCCACGTGGGCCGGCTCGCCGCGGTCGAGAGCCTGCAGACCGACCTGGGCCGGCAGCTGCCCATCGTGAACACCTACCGGCGCTTCGAGCAGATGGTCGGCACGCCGTCCGACCAGGAGTTCCTGGCACAGGGCGCGACTCTGATGGTCAGCTGGGCGACCGGCGACAACCGGTCCATCCTGGACGGTGAGCACGACGACCTGATCCGCAAGCAGGCCAAGGCGATCCGCAAGGTACGCCGCCCGGTCCTGCTCCGAATGCGCTGGGAGATGGACCGGCCCAACCTGCGGCCCACCATGTGGTCCGGCGCCGACTACATCGCCGCCTGGAAGTACGTCCGGGCGATCTTCCGCGAGGAGGGCACGTCCAATGTGTCCTGGGTGTTCTGTCCGACCGCGGAGGGCTTCATCCGCGGTGACGCGCCGGACTTCTACCCCGGCGACGACCAGGTCGACTGGACCTGCGTGGACGTCTACGCCGGCGAGCGCTTCCAGCCGATCGGGACGCTGATGGACCCGTTCCTGCGGTGGGCCGCCCAGCACCCCAAGCCGATCATCATCGGCGAGTTCGGGGTGGCGAAGGCCTGGGGTTCGGCCGGGCGGGCCGCCTGGCTCGCCGACGCGGCACGGACGTTCAAGGCGAATCCGCAGATCAAGGCGGTGACCTACTTCGAGTCCGACCCGGAGGGCAACGGCCCCACCAAGCAGTTCCAGCTCACCGGCGACAAGGCCGCCTTCAAGGCGTTCCACCGGCTGGTCAAGGACCCGTACTTCAACCCGCCGCTACGGCGCTACTAGCGGTCCCGGGTCAGCGGCTTTTAGCGCGCTGGCCGGGGGTGCGGGCGCTCCGGGCGCGCTGGCCCGGGGCGCGGGCCAGCAGACGCAGCGCGTAGGGGGCGTCGTGCCGCAGGTAGCGGCCGGCCAGCCGGCGCGGCTCGGTGCCCAGGCGGTGCGCCCATTCCAGACCGGTGCGCTGCATCCAGCGCGGCGCCCGTTCGACGTCGCCGGCCACGAAGTTGACCGCGGCACCGCAGCCGAGGAACCAGGCATCCGGCAGCTCCGGGCGCAACCGGCTGATCACCTGCTCCTGCTTGGGAAAACCGAGCCCGACGAAGACCATGTCCGGGCCAGCCTCGACGACCTTCGCAGAGAATTCGGCGTACGCCGACCGGTCGCGCTCGAAGCCGTAGGCCGGACAGAGGGTGCCGGCCACCCGCAGGCCGGGACACGCCGCCGCGAGCCGGTCGGCGGCCCGGGTGGCACCGTCGGTCGTCGCGGCGGCCGCCGGCGCTCCGCCGATCACGAAGATCGAGCGGCGGTCCCGGCCCAGGCCCGCGGAGAGTGACCAGATGAGGCTGCTGCCGGCCACCCGCTCGGGCAGCGGCCGCCCGCCCAGCCGGCTCGCCCAGATCAGCGGCATGCCGTCGGCGACGACCAGGTCGGCGTCGTCGAACTGCCGGCGTACCTCCGGATCGGTCTGCGCCAGGCGGAGGAAGTCGACGTTCGGGGTGACGATGCGACCGCCGCCGCCGCGCGCCAGGGCGTCGCGGACCACCGCCACGACCTCGGCCTCGGTGATCCGGTCGATCCCGGTCCCGTCCAGTTCGACGCGTTCGAACGCCTCGATGGTCAACCCAACGCCTCCTCGGTTGTTCGCTCGTTATAGGAGCGAAACGAGCGAAGGTGGGCCAAAGTGGCACGGGTGCTATTTTTGGGCGGATTAGGACGAAGCGGAACAACTCTCGTCGAACGCCTGCTCGGCGAACTGCCCGGCGTATGCGCGCTGGGCGAGGTCGTCCACCTCTGGCAACGCGACCTGCGGGATGACGAGCGCTGCGGCTGCGGCGCCCGCTTCTCGGCCTGCGACTTCTGGCAGCGCGTCGGCCGGGAGGCCTTCGGCGGCTGGGGCAACGTCGACGTCGAGCGGGTGCACGCCCTGCGCGACGCGGTCGAGCGCACCCGGCACATCCCCCGTCTGGCCGGCACCGTCGAGGCCGCCGGTGAGGTACGCGAGTACGCGAACCTCTACTCCCGGATCTACACGGCCGCCGCCGAGGTGTCCGGCGCCCAGGTGGTGGTCGACTCCTCCAAGCACTCCGCACTGGCCCACGTGCTGCGCCTGGCCGGCGACGTGGACCTGCGGGTAGTGCACGTGGTGCGGGATGCGCGCGGCGTTGCGTACTCGTGGACCAAAACCGTGTCGCGGCCGGAGTCGGACGGCGCGGACGAGATGACCCGCTACTCGCCGGGCCGCTCGGCACTGCTCTGGAACGCCCACAACGCGGCGTTCGGGCTCCTCGCCCGCCGCGGTGTCCAGGTCCGCCGGATCCGCTACGAGGAGTTGCTCGCCGACCCGCGGACCGCACTGGCCGATCTGGCCGCGTTCGCCGGTGTGCCGCTACGGCCCACCGATCTCGACTTCATCGGCGCCGGCCACGCCGACCTGCGGGTCGGGCACAGCGCGGCCGGCAACCCGATGCGCTTCACCGTCGGCCGGCTGCCGTTGCGCCGCGACGACGCCTGGGTACGCGCGTTGCCCGCCGGGCAGCGCCGGTTGGTGGGCGCGGTCTGCGGGCCGATGCTGCGCGCGTACGGCTACCCGCTCGCTGGACTCCCTGGAGAGGACCTGTAGATGAATTGGCCGTCGGTCGGCGTCGTCATCCCCACCCGCAACCGCCCCGAGTTGCTCCGCCAGGCGATCGCCGGGGTCCGCGACCAGCGCGACCCGGGTGAGGTGCGGATCCTCGTCGTCTACGACCAGACCGAGCCGGATTACCTGCTCGCCGCCACCGACGGCGTCCAGGTGCTGGCGCTCACGAACTGGCGCACCTCCGGGCTGGCCGGCGCCCGCAACACCGGCATCCTCGCGCTGGACACCGAGCTGGTGGCGTTCTGCGACGACGACGACCGGTGGCAGCCGGACAAGTTGCGCCGCCAGGTCGCCGCGCTGCTCGCCGAGCCCGACTCGGAGTTCGCCACGTGTGCGATCGAGGTCGAGTACGAGGGCCGGTGCACGCCGCGGCTGGCCGGCCGCAGCCGGGTGACCATCGACGAGCTGTCCCGCTCCCGGATGGCCATGCTGCACTCGTCGACCTTCCTGATCCGCCGCCGGGCCCTCGACGCGGAGGCGATCGGGCTGGTCGCCGAGGACGCACCGGGCAGCCAGAACGAGGACTGGGACCTGCTTTTGCGGGCGTCCCGGCGGGCGCCGATCGTGCACCTCGACGAGCCCATGGTCCGGGTGCGCTGGGGCCGCACCTCGCACTACGCCTACGAGTACGCCACGAAGATCTCGTCGCTGCGCTGGATGATGCAACGGCACCCGGAGATCAGCGGCTGCCGGCCCGGTGCCGCCCGGGTCTACGGCCAGCTGGCCTGCTGGTCCGCGGCGACCGGCAACCGCAGCCAGGCGTGGCAGTTCAGCAAGGAGGCGGTGCGGGCCAACTGGCGCGAGCCGCGGACCGCGATCGCGCTGGCCGCGATGACCGGTGCGGTCAAGGTCGAAAATGTGCTCTCGGCCCTGCACAAGCGAGGCCGAGGTATTTAATCGCGCCTTTCCGTGGGGTACTGTTCGCTTGTGTTCGAATTAGTGCGGCTCTGATGTCGGCTCAACTCTGATGTCGGCTCAACTCTGATGCTGGCCCAACTCTAATGTCGGCTCAA
>DASWMR010000098.1:0-1899 GCA_036399635.1 Actinoplanes sp.
GCCTCGGCCACCGCCTCCTGGGCCGCGTCCTCGGCCAGCCCGAAATCGCCGGTGAACCGGGTCAGCGCGGCGACGATCCGCGCCGACTCGATCCGCCAGACGGCCTCGACCTCGGCCGGGCCCATCAGGCCGGGCCGCTGCCCTCGGATTCGGCGGCGAAGGTCCCGTCCAGCTGCGGAACCTCGTCCTCACCGGGCACCCGCCGGACCTCGATCTTGACGCCGGGCACGGCCGGGATCCGCTTGGCCCACTCGACCGCCTCCTGCTGCGAGGAGACCTCGAGCATGAAGAAGCCGCCGAACAATTCCTTGGTCTCGCCGTACGGCCCGTCGGTGACGACCGGGGTCTCGCCGCTGAAGTCGACCACGACGCCCTTGCCCGGATCGTCCAGCCCTTCGGCCGCGAGGAGAACGCCGGCCTTCATGGTCTCCTCGATGAACCGGTGGGTCGCGGCCATCAGCTCGTCGATCGACGCCATCATGGCGGCGTTCGACTCATCGGTGCCCCGCATGATCAACAGGTACTTCGCCATCGCGTTCTCCTCGTCCGGCGGGCCGACGCTCGGCCCTCGCGCCCCCACGTCGAACGGGCGACCCCATGGATCGACACGATCCAGAGAAATCTTGCCGGCCGGGCCTTGCTGATCAGCAGCTTAACGCCGCAACTCGCAAGGGATGCGCACTCAGTAGGTCGTGCCGGCCATCATGTCGGCGAACGCGGCCGCGGCCAGCGGCGAGGCGAACAGCCGGTCGAGGCGGGCCTGGGCGAGCCGGCGGCGGAACGGCCCGGCGTCGGTGTCGTCGCCGGCGTCGTGCACCATCTCCATGAACCAGCGCGAAAATTCCTGATAATCCCAGGTGCGCCGCAAGCAGGCAGCCGAATACCCGGCCAACGCGGATTCGTCGCCGCGCTCGGCCCCGGTCAGCGCCACGGCCAGCAGGTGGGCGTCGGCGACCGCCAGGTTCATGCCTTTCGCACCCATCGGGGTGATGATGTGCGCCGCATCACCGACCAAGAACATCCGGCCGTAGGCCATCGGCTCGACCACGAAGCTGCGCATCTCGACGATCTCGCGTTCGGTGATCGTCCCGTCCAGCTCGGGCGCGCCGAGCCGCAGCCGCAGCTGCTCCCAGGCAACGTCGTCGGGCCACTTACGCGGGTCGTCACCCGGGCGATACTGCAGGTAGAACCGGCTCGCGTGCGGGCCACGGCCGAACTGGGCCGCGAACCCGTGCCGGCTCACCCCCATCAGCGGATAACGCGGGGCCGGCGCATCAGCCAAAATCGAGTACCACCCGAAGCCGTGATCGAAAGCGTACGTGGTGAGCGCCGCCTCCGGGATGCTACGGCGGCTCACCCCGTGGAAGCCGTCACAGCCCGCCACGTACGCGCACTCGATCTCGTGCTCGGTGCCGTCCGGCTGGCGGTAGGTGACCCGGGGGTTCCCGCCGTCGAGATCGTGCACCGCCACGTCGAGCGCCTCAAAGCGCAGGTCGCCACCGCCGGCCAGGAACGTCGCCAGCAGCCGGCGCACCAGCAGCTGCTGCGGAACGAGCCGCCCGGTTCGGCCGCCGGTGAGAGTCGGCAGGTCGAGCAGGCGCGGTTCACCCTCGATGCGAAACTCGAAGAGCGTCTGCGGCGGGGCACCGGCGAACACCTCGTCGGCCAGCCCGGCCTCCTCGAAGATCCGCCCGCCGAAGTGGTCAAGCAGCCCGGCGCGCTGCCGCTGCTCCACGTGCGACTGGGGACGCACCTCGAGCACCAGGCACTCGATGCCGTTGCGCTGCAACAGATTAGCCAGGGTAAGACCGGCCGGACCGGCCCCGATGATCGCCACCCGCGTCGTTTCCCGCACGCCATAGACCGTATCGACACCGCTCATCAGGCGCGCACCAGGGT
>DASWMR010000099.1:0-5416 GCA_036399635.1 Actinoplanes sp.
CGGCACGCCCCCGGACGGGGCGCCCAAGCGGGTCTACGCCCCCGACTTCCTCACCGAGCTGTTCCGCAATCCGCTCGAGCCGGGGTATGCCGCCGCGGCCGCCCGCAAGGCCCGCGACGGGGAGCCGGCCGGTGCGCAGCGGCGACTGACCGGCGGGGTGGCCTCGCTCACCCTGGTCTTGCTGGGGTTCCTGCTGGTGGTGGCGTACCAGCAGACCGTGGCGGACGAACCGGCCCGCACCACGGCCCGGGCCGAGCTGATCGAGCAGGTGCAGAAGCGCCGGGACGCGACCGCCCGCCTGCAGGAGCGGGCCGACCAGCTCGGCGAGGAGGTCGCCGGCCTGCGCGAGCGCGAGCTGGGCGGGCCGGCCACGGCGCGGCTGCGCGAGCTGCGGGCGGCCACCGGGCTGGCCCCGGTGCGCGGCTCCGGTGCGAAGATCACGCTGGGTGACGGGCCCACGCCGGTCAACCCGGTGACCGGCGAGCAGAACACCCTCGCCCGGGTCAAGGACAGCGACCTCCAACTGGCCACCAACGCGCTCTGGTCGCAGGGCGCCGAAGCGATCGCGATCAACGGGTTCCGGCTGACCGCGACGTCGACGATCCGGCAGGCCGGCCAGGCGATCCAGGTCGACCTCCGGCCGGTCACCGCGCCGTACGAGGTCATCGCGATCGGGCCGGACGAGTTGGCCGACAATTTCCGCGACGGCTACGCGGGCCGGTTCTTCAAGCAGCTCGCCGCCAAGTACGGGATGTCGGTCGAGACCCGGACCGTCCGCGACGTGACCCTGGGGGCGGCGACCGAGCTGAAGCTGCGGGTCGCCCGGCCGTCCACCTCACCACCACCCCCCTCGAGCCCGGCCCCGGCCGGCTCGGCGTCCCCCTCGTCCGGCACCCGGAGCAGCGTGCCGGCGCCGCACAGCAGCTCATCGTCGGAAGGCGGCCGATGATCGCCGTACTCGCCCTGCTCGCCGGTGTCGTCCTCGGCATCGTGTTCCATCCGACCGTGCCGCAGGCGCTCCTGCCGTACCTGCCGATCGCGGTGGTCGCGGCGCTGGACGCGGTCTTCGGCGGTGTCCGCGCCAAATTGGACGGCATCTTCGACGATCGGCAGTTCGTCGTCTCATTCATCTCGAACGTGCTGGTCGCCGCGCTGATCGTCTATCTCGGCGACCAGTTGGGCGTCGGCGGGCAGCTGTCCACCGGCGTCGTTGTCGTGCTCGGTGTCCGCATCTTCGGCAACGTCGCGGCGATCCGCCGCCACCTCTTCCGGGCATGACGGCGGACCGGCGATGACCGAGAAGAACCGGCACGACTCCGAGCCCGGCCGGCCCAGCGCGGCGGATTCCGACGAGCCCACGGTGGCCTACGAGACTCCGGTTCCCGAGGAGCCCACCGAGGAGCCCACGGTTGCCGATGGGCCCACGGTTGCGGATGGGCCCACGGTTGCCGAGCAGCCCACCGAGGAGCCCGCGGTCGCCGATGAGCCAGTTGTCGTTGAGCCTGACTCGACGGGGGGCACGCCCGGCGGTCCGCTTGCCGATCACCCGGCCGACCCGGCGCCCACGTCACTCGAACGGGTGACATTGGCGGACGCGGCCGAGGACGTACCGCCAGAGGAGCGGAACCCGTCCGCCGACCCGGAGCCCCGCCCGGCTCCGTGGCGCCGCATCTCCTCGCCCGGCGTCCTGATCTGGTTGTTGCTGGCGTTGCTCGGCTTCACCCTGGTGGTGCAGCTCCGCAGCAACGACAGTGACCAGGGCCTGGCCACCACCCGCCAGGACGACCTGGTGCGCATCCTCAGCGATCTGGAGGCCCGGGACAGCCGCCTGCAGTCCGAGATCGCCGCCCTGGAGTTCAGCCAGCGGCAGCTCACCTCGGGTGTCGCGGGCCGGCAGGCGGCGCTCGCCGAGGCCGCCAAGCGCGCCGACGAGCTTGGGCTGCTGGCCGGCACGCTGCCGGGACGCGGGCCGGGCCTGCGGATCATGATGACCAAGGTGAAGGCGTCCGCGGTGCTCAACGCGGTGCAGGAGCTGCGGGGCGCGGGCGGCGAGGTGATGCAGGTGACCGGGTTGGACGGCACGGCGGTCCGGATCGTCGCGTCCAGCTACTTCGTCGACGCGGACGACGGTGGGCTGGTGGTGGACGGCGCGCGGCTGTCCGGGCCGTACGTGGTCGAGGTGATCGGCTCGCCGACCACCATGCAGACCGCCCTGCAGATCCATGGCGGGGTGGTCGAGTCGGTGAACAGCGGCGGCGGTAGCGTGACGGTGGAACAGCGCAGCATGGTCGAGGTGACGGCGCTGCGCAAGGCGACGACATTGCAATATGCGCGTCCGGTGTCCTAAGGCGGAAGAGTCGTGAAGCGGGAGAAGATCGCGTGATTCCTGAGGACCTGCGGTACACGGCTGAGCACGAATGGGTGGCCGGTGCCGGCAGTGGGCCGGTGCGGGTGGGCATCACCCATTTCGCGCAGGATGCGCTGGGCGACATCGTGTTCGTGCAGCTGCCCGAGGAGGGCACCGAGGTGCAGGCCGGTGACTCGCTCGGCGAGATCGAGTCGACGAAGAGCGTGTCGGAGATCTACGCACCGATCGCCGGCACCGTGGTGGCGCGTAACGCGTCACTCAGCGACGAGCCAGAGCTGATCAACGCCGAGCCGTACGCGGCGGGGTGGCTCGTGGAGATCGCGCCGGCTGACCCGGACGCGATCGGCGAACTGCTCGACGCCGCGGCCTACACCGCACTGACCGAGAGCTGATCGGGCCGCGAGCCCAGCTCGGTCCGCGCGTCCGGTTGCCCCGCGATATTGGCGCTGACTAGGCTCGCGGGGCACCACAACTTGTATTCCTTGGAAACCGATAGTCGTGCGACCGGGCCCTACGGCCGCGGCGGGGGAGTTCCCATGCCGCCTGGCGGCGACCAACTGATCCGTGAGGTGGTCCGATGACGCGCCCAGACGACGAGTTCCCCCCACTCGACGTCACGTCCACGCTGAACCTCGGCGCGCTCGACGAGGTTCTCGAGGGTCCCGACACCGATGTGGTGCCCAGCCGGATGTCCGGCTCACTCCCCCCGGGGATGGCACTGTTGGTGGTGCGCCGCGGGCCGAACGCCGGCGCCCGGTTCCTGCTCGATCACGACGTGACAACCAGCGGCCGGCACCCCGACAGCGACATCTTCCTCGACGATGTCACGGTGTCCCGGCGGCACGCCGAGTTCCACCGCGACGGGGGCACGTTCACCGTGCGCGACGTCGGCTCGCTCAACGGCACCTACGTCAACCGCGAGCGGGTCGAGGCGGCCACCCTGAGCAACGGTGACGAGGTGCAGATCGGCAAGTTCCGCCTGGTGTTCATCGCCGGTCCGCGGCCGGAGGGCGAGGGCGGCGGGGCGTGAGCTCGTCCGGGGCGGCCGCGCGCGACCCGGGGCACCGCCCCGCGGCCGGGCGCGAGGCTGCCCTGATGAGCATCGGGGAGGTCCTCGCGCACCTGCGCACCGAGTTCCCCGACACGACGATCTCGAAGCTGCGGTTCCTGGAGGCGGAGGGCCTGGTCGACCCCGAGCGCACCGCCTCCGGGTACCGGAAGTACTCGTGGAACGACGTGGCCCGGCTGCGGTTCGTGCTGACCGCGCAGCGCGATCAATACCTGCCATTGCGGGTGATCCGCGAGCAGCTGGACCAGCTGTCCGGCGAGCCGCCCGCGCCGGCCCGGCCCACGCTGGTCGCGGTCGGCACGGACAAGACGGCCGATCCGTCCGACATCCGGGTGCCCCGGGCGGATGTGATCGAACGCACCGGGGTGTCGCCCGCCCTGCTCGACGAACTCGAGAAGATCGGCCTGGTCACCGCGAAACCCCCCGGGTGGTACGACGGCGATGCAGTGATCATCGTCGAGGCGGTGGTCGGCCTCACCCGGTACGGGCTGGAGGCGCGTCACCTGCGGGCGTTCCGGGCCGCCTCGGACCGGGAGGTCGGCCTGTTCACGCAGCTGCTGGCGCCGCTGGTGCGGCAGAGCGACCCGGCGGCCCGGGCCCGGGCCGCTGAGACCGCCCGGGAGTTGCAGGCGCTGTCCCAGCGGTTGCACGCCGCTTTGGTCCGGGCCGGCCTGCGCGGCGAACTCGGCCGCTGAGCCGATTCCCGTAGGCTTCGAGTGCGGCGCGTGCGTGTACCGTGCAGGTGAGGGCAAGCCGTGCGGGGCGGCGCGACAACGACACGGAGGCGGCGGTGCGTGAGCTGAGCGTGGTCGGAGTTCGGGTGGAGCTGCCCAGTAACCAACCGATCGTGCTGCTACGAGAGGTCGACGGCGATCGGTACCTGCCGATCTGGATCGGCGCGGTCGAGGCGACCGCCATCGCGTACGAGCAGCAGGGTGTGAAACCGGCCCGGCCGCTGACCCACGACCTCCTGCGGGACATCCTCGCGGCGCTGAAGGCGCCGCTGAAGGCCGTGGAGATCGTCGAGCTGAAGGACAACGTCTTCTACGCCGACCTGCTGATCGGCGACGATGTCCGGGTGTCCGCCCGGCCGAGTGACTCGATCGCGCTGGCGCTGCGGGTGGGCGCGCCGATCCGCTGCGCCGACCAGGTGCTCACCGAGGCCGGCATCGTCATTCCGGACGAGCAGGAGGACGAGGTCGAGAAGTTCCGCGAGTTCCTCGACCAGGTCCGTCCGGAGGATTTCGCCGGCTGACCCCGGCTGATCCGGCGCTCGCAGCGCCGGTTCGCTCGAAGGCGGCGTGTCGACGCGTTACCTCCCTGTTTCACGGAGCGTTGAGATATACGCTCGTGAAGTCAATGTGAAGCGGCACCGCGCAGCGGGGAGGTAGTCGCGTGCACGAGCAGCCACTTGAGGGTCCACTCGTCAGTGCGGACGGCTCGGTCGGTTATCGCGGCGTGACGGCCTGTCAGGCGGTCGGTATCAGCTACCGTCAGCTCGACTACTGGGCCCGCACCACGCTGGTGATCCCGAGCATCCGGGACGCCTCCGGCTCCGGCACTCAGCGGCTCTACTCGTTCCGCGACCTGGTCGTCCTCAAGGTGGTCAAGCGCCTGTTGGACGCCGGCGTCTCGCTGCAGAACATCCGGCGCGCGATCGAGACGCTGCGCTCGCACGGCGTGGACGATCTGGCCGGCATCACCCTGATCTCGGACGGCACGACGGTGTACGAGTGTCGTTCTCCGGAGGAGGTCGTCGACCTGCTCCAGGGCGGCCAGGGTGTGTTCGGCATCGCGATCGGCGGCGCCTTCAAGGAGATCCAGGGTTCGTTGTCGCACCTGCCCGCCGAGCCGGCCTCCGCGCCGCGCCCGGTCGGCGTGGAGTCGGAGCCGGCCGCCGGTGACGAGCTGGCCGCCCGCCGGGCCCGGCGCCGCGCCGGCTGAGATTGCCGTTCCGGCAAGTATCTTTGCCAGCCGTC
>DASWMR010000100.1:0-4477 GCA_036399635.1 Actinoplanes sp.
GCGGCACAGAGTGTGCTGGCCGACCGACGGCGGCTGCTGCTGGCCGCAGCCGTCGCAGTCATGGTGCTGGTGGTCATCGGCAGCACCTGGTGGGTCACCCTGGGCCGGTACACGGAGGCCCCCCCGATGCTCAACATGACCAAGGAGCAGGCCGAGCTGTACGCGCAGCAGCACGACTTCGACCTGTCCTACGGCGACGGCAAGTACAGCGAGACGATCCCGAAGAACACCGTGCTCGGCCAGGACCCGGCGGCCGGCGACCGGGTGGTCCGGGGCGGCACCATCACCCTCGACCTCTCGCTGGGCAAGGAGCGCTTCGCCGTACCGGATCTGGCCGGCCTGGAACTGGCCGCGGCCCGCGGTGACCTCGAGCAGAGCAATCTGAAGCTTAAGGAGGGCAAGGGTCAGTACAGCGACACCATCCCGGAAGGGGCGGTGATCTCCACCGACCCGGTGGCCGGTGCCCAGCTGAAGCGCGGCGACACGGTGACCGTGGTGGTCAGCGAGGGCCGGGCCCCGATCACCGTGCCCGACGTGACCGGCCAGAACATCAACGATGCGCGCAGGATGCTGCAGGAGCTCGGCCTGGCCTCGGTGGAGCGGTACAAGGACAGCGAACAGCCAGGCAACGAGGTGATCGCGCAGTCGCCCAAGGCCGGCGCCGGCGCCACCAAGGACGCCGAGGTCACCCTCGATGTCAGCAATGGCCCGGCGAAGGTCACCGTGCCCGACCTCAGCGGCCAGCCCTGCCAGCAGGCGCAGGATGCGCTGCTGAAGCTGAACCTGCGGGTGCGGGTCGACGGCATCGTCCTGATCGGTGTCGTCCGGGGCATGAACCCCGGCCCGAACACCCAGGTGCCGCCGGATTCCGAGGTCACGATCCAGTGCCGGTTCTAGAGCCGCTGGTTCCCCGGCAGCGCGTCGGCTCGCACACGAAGACGGCGGGTGGGCTGGCCAAGGCCGCTCTCCCGTACGTCGACGCGGCCGGCTCCGAGACGCTGCAGGTCTACGTCTCGAACTCGCGGGGCTGGGCCCTGCCGCCCGGCGACCCGAAGCAGGACATCCTGTTCCGGGACGGGTGCGGCGAGCGCGGCCTCCCGGCGTACATCCATGCTTCGCTGCTGGTGAATCTGGGGTCGCCGACCGACCTGACGGTGGAGCGGTCGATCGCGACGCTGGCCCACGCATTGCAGCGCGGCGCGGCGATCGGGGCGACCGCGGTGGTCTTCCACGCGGGCAGTTCGGTCGACCCGGCACACGACGCGAAGGCGCTGCACCAGCTGCACGAGGCGCTGCTGCCGCTGCTCGACGTGGCCGCTGCCGAAGGCCAACCGCGGCTGCTGGTCGAGCCGAGCGCAGGTGGCGGCCGCAGCCTGGCGTCGAAAATGGCGGACCTGGGCCCCTACCTGGCGGCGGTGGAGCACCACCCGTGGCTGGGCGTCTGCTTCGACACCTGCCATGCCTGGGCGGCCGGGCACGACCTGGCCACTCCCGGCGGCATGACCGCGACGCTGGACGCCCTGGTCGCCACGGTCGGTCCGGGCCGCCTCCAGCTGATCCACGCCAACGACTCCAAGGACGAGTGCGGCTCGACCCGAGACCGCCACGAGTCGATCGGCGCGGGCCGCATAGGCACGGCCGCCTTCGCCGAGCTGCTCGCCCACCCGGCCGCCGCGGGCGTCCCGGTGATCGTCGAAACGCCGACCGAGGAACACGCCGGCCACGCCGCCGACATAGCCCTGCTCAAGTCGCTGCGCTGAGCCGTCTCACAGGCCGCCGGCCCAGCGGGCGGGCGGGCATCCGCCAGCTAGGCCCTAGGCTCGCGCGAGGATCGCGCTCAGCACGGTGCTCGCCCGGTCGGTGCCCTCGTCGTCGATGTCGAGGTGGGTGACCAGGCGGGCCAGGTGCGGCAGCATCGGGGCGATCAGCACGTCCTGCTCGGCGGCGCGGGCGGCCAGCGTAGGAGCGTCCACCGACGACTTCGTCAGGTCGAGCAGGACCAGGTTCGTCCGGATCCGGGCCGGGTCTACCACGCCGTACGGGGCCAGCGCCTCGGCCAGCCGGCGGGCCCGCGTGTGGTCGTCGGCCAGGCGGGCGAGGTGGTGGTCGAGTGCGTAGCGCCCGGCGGCGGCGAGGATGCCCACCTGGCGCATCCCGCCACCCATCCGCTTGCGCAGCACCCGGGCGTCGGCGATCAGCTCCCGGCTGCCGATCACCAGCGAGCCGATCGGGGCGCCCAGGCCCTTCGACAGGCAGACCGAAAGCGTGTCGAAGAGCCGCCCATAGCTGGCGAGCGGCACGCGGTCGGCTACGTGCGCATGCCAGATCCGCGCGCCGTCACAGTGCAGTACCACGCCCGCGTCGTCGGCGACCGACTGCAGGGCCTGCAGCACCAGCAGCGGGATCACCGTGCCGCCACCCAGGTTGTGGGTCTGCTCCACCGCGATGGCTCGGGTCGGTACTGACGGATAGCCGGCCGGGCGGATCATCGCGGCGATCTGCTCCGGGTCCAGTTCGGCGCCGACGGCCGGCCAGGTGCGGGTGGAGATGCCGCCGATCGCCGCGGCGGCACCCAGCTCGTACGTCACCACGTGCGCGTCGGCCCCGGCCAGCAGCTCGCCGCCGCGCGGCGTGACCAGCTGGAGCGCGATCTGGTTCGCCATCGTGCCGGACGGGCAGAACAACGCCGCTTCATGCCCGAAGAGCCCGGCCACGTACGCCTCGAGGCCGTTGACCGTCGGGTCGTCGCCGAAGACGTCGTCGCCGACCTCGGCCGTGGCCATCGCCTCGCGCATCCCCGGCGTCGGCCTGGTGACCGTGTCCGACCTCAGATCAACCACGCAGCATCTCCGCCACGAGGAAGGCCAGCTCCAAACTCTGCTGGGTGTTCAAGCGGGGGTCGCACGCGGTCTCGTAGCGGTCCGGCAGGTCCAGATCTTCGATGCCCTGCGCACCGCCCAGGCATTCGGTGACGTCCTCGCCGGTCAGCTCGATGTGGATGCCGCCGGGATGGGTGCCCAGGCCGCGGTGCACCTCGAAGTAGCCGAGCACCTCGTCGACGATCCGGTCGAAGTGCCGGGTCTTGTAGCCGTTGGACGACTCGTGAGTGTTGCCGTGCATCGGGTCGCACTGCCAGACGACCTTGGCACCGGCGGCGGCCACCTTCTCGACGATCGGCGGCAGCGCGTCGCGTACCCGGCCGTTGCCCATCCGGCTGATCAGCGTGAGCCGCCCGGGGATGTTGCCCGGGTTGAGCTTCTCGCAGAGCTCGAGTGCGGTGTCCGGGCTGGTGCCGGGGCCGAGCTTGACCCCGATCGGGTTGGCGATCCGGCTGATGTAATCGATGTGCGCGTGGTCGAGCTGCCGGGTGCGCTCCCCGATCCAGAGGAAATGACCACTCAACCCGTACGCCTTGCCGTCCGAGACGCGGGTCAGCGCCCGGTCGTACTCCAGGGCGAGCGCCTCGTGCGAGCAGTACAGGCTGACGGTGCGCAGGGCCTCGTCGTCGGTCATGCCGCAGGCCCGGATGAAGTCGAGGGTGCGGTCGATCTCGCGGGCGATCGCCTCGTACCGCTCACCGGCCGGCGAGGCGCGGACGAAGTCCTTGTTCCAGTCGTGCAGCCCGGCGAGATCGGCAAGACCACCCGAGAGGTACGCCCGCAGCATGTTCATCGCGGCGGCCGAGTTGGCGTACGCCCGGATCATCCGCTGCGGGTCGGCCACCCGCGCGGTCTCGTCGGCGTCCAGTGCGTTGATCAGGTCACCGCGGTAGGCCGGCAGGCCGAGCGAGTCGGTCGGCGCCGAGCGCGGCTTCGTGTACTGCCCGGCGACCCGGGCGACTTTGACCACCGGCATCGAGGCGCCGTAGGTCAGCACCACCGCCATCTGCAACAGCGTGCGGGCGTTGGCCAGCAGATGGCTCTCGGTGTTGTCGGCGAAGGTCTCGGCGCAGTCGCCGCCCTGCAGCAGGAACGCGCGGCCCTCGCACACCTCGGCGAGCTTGCCCCGCAGCTGGTCCACCTCGTACGGAGCGACGATCGAGGGCACGTTCTCCAGCACCTTGCAGACCGAGGCGACCTCGCGCAGGTCAGCCCACGGGGGCATCTGCACGCGCGGCAGATCCCGCCAGTGATCGAGACCCAACGCCGTGTCCTCCACCGAGTCGGTGGACGGACGGGACGTCTGGAATGCCGGGTTGCTGACCCCCGGGTAGCTGAGCTGATGCCACTCACCGCGCATGCCGAAAGCCTACGGAAGCCGGTCGCCCAGCCTGCGGGCGGTGCCCCGGTTAACTTCCCCCCGCCGATCGTTACGGGGTGCACGCAAACCGGAACAGCGCGTAGTCTCTCGTCATGACCATCTTCGACGTCGACATCGATGCCCTCAACGGTGGCCCGGCCCGGCTCGACCGCTACCGCGGCTCGGTCACCCTGGTGGTCAATGTGGCCTCACGGTGCGGACTGACCCCGCAGTACAA
>DASWMR010000101.1:0-2675 GCA_036399635.1 Actinoplanes sp.
GACGGCTGCTGGCCGCGGCGGGTGGGCGGCCGGTGGTGGTCGTGAGTAGTGCCAGCGTGTACCGGCCGGGGCCCTATGCGGGGGCGGTGCGCGAGGATCATGCGATCGGGGCTCAGCGAACGGCCTATGGGCGTACCAAAGCGGAGGGTGACCGGATCGCCCTCGCCGCCGGCGCGGTGGTTTTGCGGCCCCGGGCCGTCTATGGCGCCGGTGACCCGCATCTGATGCCGCGGCTGCGGCGGACCGTCCGCGGCAGGTGGGCGTGGCTGCCCGGCCCGGACGTGCCGCTGAGCCTGACCGACGTGCGGAACCTGGCATCCGCCTGTCTCGCGGCGGCGGAGTGGCCGGCCGGGGCCTACAACATCGCGGACGCCGTCGCCTATCGGCGGGATGAGGTGGTCGAAGCTGTTCTTGGCGTGCCGGTGCGACATGTGCCGGTCGTCGCGGCCCGGACGCTGGCGGTGGCCGGGTGGCTGCGTAGCGAGACGGCGCTGAGCCGGTACGCCATCGACCAGCTCACCGATGGCATGGTGCTCGATCTGACATGCGCGCGTGCCCAGAGATGGCGGCCGGTGCACACCCTCGCCGAGTTCGGGCCCTAGGTGACTACTTCGTGCGGATCGGGATGGAGCGGGCGATCGTCTCGGCGATCGTGCCGTCATTGTCGCGTCGGGTGCGTACGGCGTCGACCGAGAAGACGTAGTACGTCGCGCTGTCCAGGCCGGTCACCGTGGCGGACATGAAGCCACACGTCGCGCCCGGCGTGATGACCGTCCAGCCGACGTCGCGCTGCTCGCCCTTCTGCAGGTTCTGGCTGATCGCGGTCACCCGGTACTCCACCAGGTCGAGGCCGCCCGGGTTGTACCAAGTGACGGCCGCACTGTTGGTGGCCGGCACCGCGTCGGCGTAGTTGATCGTGCCGTGCGCCTTGGGCACGCAGGACGGGCTGCCGGTCGGCGCCGGGGTGGGGCTGGTCGAGGCCAGCGGCAGGAAGCCGGTCGGGTAGGTGCTGGGCGTTCCGGTGGCCGACTTCGGCACGGCCGACGAGGGCGCGTTGCCGGCCGTGACGAGAATCCACGGCTCGCCGGCCGTCGTCGGGACCGCAGTCGGCGTCGCGTCGCCCGATGCGCAGCCGCCGAGCAGCAGCGGAGCCAGCACCAGGGCACCCAGCAGCGGCTTCCTCAGCGAACGACCCGTCCAACGACCACCCACGCGGTGCCTCCCTCAGCTCGATCAGTCCCGTTCAGCGGGTCTCATCGGCGGGACGGCCGGGCTGCTTAGGCGGAACTGCTCAGGCTGGGGCGCTCAGGCCGGGCGATACAGCCGGCGGGCACGCTCGGCCAGGTCCTTGGTGGCGGCGGAGTTGACCCAGGTACCCAGGACGATCGACGCTCCGGGGATCATCTTGGCGAACAGGCGCTTGGCCGCGCGTACGCCCGCCATCTGCGCAAGCCGCACGCCCAGCTTGACCACGACCCCGCTCAGCGGGCGGGACGCCCCGCCGTCGAAGAGCCGGCTGGCATGCTCGCGGCCGGCCGCGACACCGAGAGCCAGCCGGGCGGTCTCGGCCATCTTGTGCACCCGCTGCAGCACCAGCAGGTCGGTCGCCCGCTCGGTCGCGGTCGGGTCGGCGCCGTAGGCCGCGGCCACGTGCAGCGCCATCCGCGCCTGGGTCCAGGCCAGCACGCCGACGTCGAGCACCGCACCGGGCAGGCCGGCCACACCGGAGACCGCACCGGAGAGCCGGGCGAGGTTGATGAACCGCTTGATCGCCTGGTCGGCGAGCTGGTCGGGGGTCAGGTCGGGGCGTTCCGCGACCCAGGCGGCCGCCTCCGGGCCGAGCCGGCGGACCGCCTCGAGGGCCAGGTGCTCCGGCGCGAACTGGGGGTCGGCCTTCATGCGCGACCAGAGAGAGCTGGGCGGCGCATCGGTATCGGGGATCACGTCAGGGTCGCTCACAGATCGCTCCTCGGGGCTTAGGAAACGTTCCGTTGCCCATTGTGCCTTGCAGATGCACGTGCATGCGAGCGAGGGGGATGACTTGTCCTCAGGCCGGCATCCGTCCGACCGATACCGAGGGCATGTCGAGCGAGAACCGCGCGGTAGATCGGCTGCGGCCGACGCCCCTACTGGTGATCGCACTGGTCATGCAGACAGCGGCCATCGTGCTGTACGCGGTCAACGCCTCCCACCTGCGGATCGGCGTGATCTGGGGCTGGCTGCCAACCGTGGTGGTCGCCGGTCTCGCCGCGATCGCCGCTCGGCAGGCCGCCGCAGCCGCCGAGGCTGGTTCGGCCGCGGCCCGGCTGTGGCGCACGGTCACCGTGGTGGCATTTCTCACCGGTCTCGGCACCGCCGGCGACGCCCGGCAGTCGGTTCTACACCCGGAGCGCATGATCCAGCAGGACCATGACGCGCTGAGTTCGGCCTGTTACGCGCTGGCCCTGGGCGTGCTGTGTTGGACGCTGCTGCGCATGCCCGGCCGCCGCACCGGACGACCGCAGCGCAGCACCCGGCTGCTGCTCGACGCGCTCACGCTCGGCATCACCGTCGGCGTCTTCGCCTGGTACTTCATGAGCCGGGCGATCCATGCCGGCGACGGCGGCCGAGTGACCATACCGATGATCATGTTGGTCACGATCGGGCTGATCGTGGCGCTCGCCGCGGTCAAGCTC
>DASWMR010000102.1:0-13387 GCA_036399635.1 Actinoplanes sp.
GGCACTGCTCGACCTCGAGGTCGACCTGGAGGTCGTGGCGCAGGTCGGCCGGGGCGACGAGGTCGTCGAGGCCGCCCGCGCCTCCGGCGCCGAGGTCTGCCTGCTCGACATCGAGATGCCGGGCCTCAGCGGCATCGACGCGGCCGCCGCCGTACGCCGCGAGCTGCCGGGGGTGCGGTCCTTGATCGTGACGACCTTCGGCCGACCGGGCTACGTACGACGGGCCATCGAGGCCGGCGCGTCCGGCTTCGTCGTCAAGGACACCCCGGCGCGCCAGCTCGCCGACGCGGTCCGCCGGGTGCACCAGGGGCTGCGGGTGGTCGACCCGGGCCTGGCCGCGCAGTCGCTCGCCCAGGGCGACTCGCCGCTGACCGACCGGGAGGCCGACGTGCTGCGCGCGGCCAGCGACGGCGGGACGGTCGCTGACATCGCCCGCGAGCTGCACCTGTCCGACGGCACCGTGCGCAACCACCTGTCCTCGGCGATCGGCAAGACCGGCGCACGCACCCGCGCCGAGGCGGTCCGTCTGGCCGTGGACAACGGCTGGCTGCTCGCCTGAGGTCTCCCGGGGCAGGTGTGGCCGCTGTGCCGCACGGTGCGACGCCCCGACTTGAGAAGACTGGGCGGCCCATTCTCGTTGCAACCAAGCGGCAACCGAGAGTGCCCTCCCGCTGCACCCGGCGCCCCGAAAAGTCTTCCCTGTCAGCCAACACAGGGGGGAACCACCATGAGCCAGACCGTCACCGCCGTCACCCGCGAGCAGGAAACCCTCATCCGGGAGAACATGGCCCTGGTCGGCCACATGGTCCGCGAGATGCTCTTCCGGGTCCCGCCGCACGTGCACCGCGACGACCTGGCCTCGGCCGGCTACACCGCCCTGGTCACCGCCGTGAGGGCGTTCGACCCCGAGCGGGGCATCCCGTTCGGCCGGTTCGCCGCCGTTCGGGTCCGCGGCGCCCTGCTCGACGAGCTGCGCGGCATGGACTGGGCCAGCCGCTCGGTGCGGGCCCGCGCCCGCCGCGCCGACGTCGCCCGCCAGGAGCTCACCGCCCAGCTGGGCCGCACGCCCAGCCAGGACGAGCTCGCCGCCCTGCTCGGCGTCGGGGTCAGCGAGCTCAACAACGTCGACGACGACGTGCAGCGCGCCGCCGTGCTGTCGCTGCAGGGCTTCGCCACCGGCACCGCCGAGGACATGGTCACCGAGTCCTCGATGAACCCCGAGGAGCTGCTGCTGCACCGCGAGCGGCTCGGCTACCTGCACGACGCCGTCGCCGTGCTGCCCGAGCGGCTGCGCTACGTGGTCGAGGCGTCGTTCCTGCGCGAGCGCCCGCTCTCCGAGGTCGCCGCCGAGCTGGGCGTCACCGAGTCGCGGGTGTCGCAGCTGCGCACCGAGGCGCTCGCCCTGCTCAAGGACGGCCTCACCACGCACATGGAGCAGCAGGACAACGGCAACGCCAAGGACAGCTGCGTGGCCCGCCGACGCGCGGTGTACGCCGCCCAGATCGCCGCCCGCAGCACGATGGCCACCCGGCTGAGCGCCACCGACCTCACCGGGCTGCGCGTCGCCGCCTGACCAGCTCCTGATCGTAAGACCGCCGCCTGACCAGCTCCTGATCGAGACAGCGCTGTGAAAAGGGCCGCCGCATGCCACGCGGCGGCCCTTCGCGGGTCATGAGATAGCGTCCACCCATGGTGACGCTGCAGGACATCCGGGACGCGGCCAAGCGGATCGCGCCGGGGATCCACCACACCCCGGTCATCCGGTCGCGCACCCTGGACGCGCTGGCCGGCGCCGAGATCTTCCTCAAGGCGGAGAACCTGCAGCGGATCGGCGCGTTCAAGTTCCGCGGCGCCTACCACGCCATCAGCCGGCTCACCGGTGAGCAGCTCGAGCGGGGCATCGCCGCGTACTCCTCCGGCAACCACGCCCAGGCGGTCGCGCTCGCCGCCCGCGAGCACGGCAGCACCGCGGTCATCCTGATGCCCGCCGACACCCCGCTGTCCAAGCTGGACGCGGTCGCCGGGTACGGCGCCGAGATCATCACCTACGACCGGTACACCGAGGACCGCGAGGCCATCGGCACCCGGCTCGCCGCCGATCGAGGCCTCACTCTGATCCCGCCCTACGAGCACCCCGACGTGATCGCCGGGCAGGGCACCGCCGCCCTGGAACTGCTGGCCGAGACCGGGCCGCTGGACGCCCTGGTGGTGCCGGTCGGCGGCGGCGGGCTGATCGCCGGCAGCGCGATCGCCGCCACCGGTGTGCAGCCGGGCATCCGGGTCGTCGGCGTGGAACCGGTCGACGGCGACGACACTAAACGTTCCCTGGCCGCCGGGGAACGGGTGCGCATCCCGGTGCCGCGCACCATCGCCGACGGGCAGGCCGCCGCCATCCCCGGCGAGCTGACCTTCAGCATCAACCGGCGGCTGGTCGACGAAATCGTGCTGGTCGGCGACGACGAGATCCGCGCCGCGCTGCGCTTTGCGGTGGACCGGCTCAAGTTGGTCCTGGAGCCCAGCGGCGCCACCGGCCTGGCCGCGCTGCTGGCCGGCCGGCTCGACCCGGCGCCGCCGCGGATCGGTGTGATCCTCTCCGGCGGCAACGTCGGCGCCGCCCGCCTCGCCCAGCTACTGGCCGAGTAGCTTCGCCTCCACCTGCGGGTCCAGGCCCACCGGCGGGCGGTCGGCGCGCTGCGGCGGGTCACCCGGCAACGACCGCAGCCACGCCCACGTGTCGGTGACCGTCTCGCGCACCGGCCGGCACCGCAGCCCGGCGGTGAGCGCCTTGGCGACGTTGGTGGCGTGCACGAACGCGTAGTCGCGGCCCGGCGGGACCCAGATCGGCAGCTCGGTCCACGGCTGCACACCGGCCGCGAGCAGCACCTCGGGGTCGGTCCAGCGCAGCTGCGCCCGACCACCGGTCACCTCGGCCGCGACGTCGAGCAACTCACCCATCGTGGTGTGCCCCGGCTCGCTGACCAGGTCGTACGGCCCGGTCAGGCCACGCGGCACCGCATCCAGCAGGAACGCCGCCAGGTCGCGGGCGTCGATGTACTGCAGCGGCAGGTCGCGCGGGCCGGGGGCCAGGGTGGGGCCGCCGCGGGCCAGCCGGGTCAGCCACCAGGGCAGCCGGCCGACGTCCTCGTGCGGGCCCAGGATCAGCCCGGCCCGGGCCAGCAGCACCGGACCGTCGAACGCCGCGGTGCCCAGCTCACCGCGGAGCTTGTCACCGGCGTACCCGGGCTCGCTCGGATCGGTGAGCGCGGCGTCCTGGACGCCGGGCGGCGAGTCGGCCCACGAGTACACCGAGCGGCTGGAGACGTACAGGTAGGTGCCGGCCCGGCCCCGCAGCAAGCCGGCGGTGCGCCGCACCGCCTCGCCCTCGGCCGACCAGGTGTCGACCACCGCGTCCCACTCGCCGTCCGCCAGGGCCGTCAGGCCGTCCTCGGTCAGCCGGTCGCCCGTCCGCGACCGCACCCCGGCCGGCAGGTCCCGGCGCCCCCGATTGAAGACCGTCACCTCGTCGCCGCGGCGCACCGCCTCCTCGGCCACCGCCCGGCCGACGAAACCGGACCCGCCCAGAATCAGCATCCTCATGCGCACCGACCCTGCCCTGAACCCGCCGGTACCGCCAGAGGCGATCGCCGAGAGCGGAATCTACTGGCGGCGGCGCTGCAGCCAGACGCCCAGTGCGGCCACCGCGAGGAAGACGAGCATCGAACAGCACAGCGCCTTGATGAACACCGCGGCCTCTCCAGTGGTTAGGGTCTTTACTCGTGCGCCTGGCCACCTTCAACCTGCTACACGGTCGATCGCTGTCCGACGGGACGGTACACGCCGACCGGGTCACCGCCGCCGTGGCCGAGCTCGACGCCGACGTCCTCGGCCTGCAGGAGGTCGACAAGGCGCAGCCGCGCAGCGGGCTGCTCGACCTCACCGCGATCGCCGCCGAGGCGCTCGGCGCACCCGTGCACCGCTTCGCCGCCGCCGTCGTCGGCACTCCGGGGGAGACCTGGCAGCCGTGGCGCGGCGACCACGACAACCTGCACCCGCTGTACGGCATCGCGCTGGTCAGCCGGCACCCGGTGGTGCACTGGCAGATCACCGCGCTGCCCGGCGCCCCGATCCGGTCGCCGGTGCTCACCTCCGACGGGCTGCTGCTGCTCAAGGACGAACCGCGGGTGCTGCTCGCCGCCGTGCTGGACACCCCGAACGGCCCGATGACCGTCGCCACCACCCACCTGTCCTTCGTGCCCGGCTGGAACCTGCGGCAACTGCGCCACGCCGTACGCGTCCTGCGCCGGCTCCCGGCCCCGCGGGTGCTGCTCGGCGACCTCAACATGCCCACCGCCGCGGTCCGCGCGGTGAGCGGCTGGCGGCCGCTGGCGAAGGCACCCACCTACCCCAGCCCGGCACCGCGCGCGCAGCTCGACCACATCCTGGCCGACCCGCGCGGGCGTCCCCTGCTCGGCCGGGTCGTGCAGGTCAGTACCCCGCACCCGCCGGTCTCCGACCACCGCCCGCTGGTCGTCCAGCTCGATCGCTGACCCGGCGGGTGGGTCGCAGCCAGACGTCCTCCAGGCCGTCCACCGGGTCCCACTGCTCGCCGATCTTCCGGAAGCCCAGCCCGGCGATCGTCGCCCGCGACCCCACGTTGTCCGGTCGGATGCTCGCCCGCACCGCGGTCACCGACGGGTCCGCGTCGGCCCGGGCCAGCAGCGCCTTGAGCATCGCCCGGGCGTACCCCTGGCGGCGGTGCTCCGGGGCCACCGAGTACGCCACCTCGACCACCCCGTCGGCGTCCGGCGGGCCGTGGAAGCCGCCGTGCCCGACCACCACCCCGGCCGGCTCGGCCACCACCGCCCGGGCGATCCAGTCGGCGCTGACCGGATCCCGCCCGATCTGCTCCAGGCGGACCCGCCACAGCCAGTTCTCCTCGACCAGGAAATCGCTCAACGGCACCCCGGCCGCCGCGCTCGCCGACTCCAGTTCACCGTCGATCAACGCGGCCAGCGTCACGGGGGACAGCTGAACGAATCGGATATCCGGCACGTCCCGCATGTTCACACACAGTGGTGATCATCGCCAGAGGGGTTCGGCAGGCTACCCGCGGGTAGCCTGCCGGTATGGACATCATCTACACCGCCAGTGCCACCGCGACCGGCGACGGCCGCAACGGCCACGTCCGCTCCAGCGACGGCGCCCTCGACTTCGACCTCGCCGTCGGCGAAGGAGATGGGCGGCCCCGGCGGCGTCGCGCCCAACCCGGAGGAACTCTTCGCAGCCGGCTACGCCGCGTGCTTCCACGGTGCGCTCAAGGCCGTCGCCCGGGCCCAGAAGGTCGACCTCACCGACACCGCGGTCACCGTCGACGTCGGCATCGGGCCGAACGGGCAGGGCGGCTTCCAACTCGCGGTCACCATCGAGGTCGAGCTGCCCAGCGTCGACGAGACCGTCGCCCGCTCACTGCTCGAGGGCGCCCACCAGGTGTGCCCCTACTCCAACGCCACCCGCGGCAACATCGAGGTCACGCTCAACCTGGCCTGACCTACAGGTTTTTCAACGCCCGGTTCGTGCGGTTCGCCCGTACGGCCGCGCGTTCCTGCGCCGCGGTCACCTCGATGTACCCCTGCGTTGTCGCCAACGACGCGTGCCCCAGCAACCGCATGATCTCCGACGCGTTCGCCCCGTCCTGCGCCAGCCGCGTCGCGAAGGTATGCCGCAACGCGTGCAGCTGAGCCCCCCGGGGCACCCGGTCGCTCACCCCCGCCCGCCGGTAGCAGGAAAGCACCAGATATTGCAGCCCACCCCGGCGCAACGCCAGCCCCCGCCGGTCGACCAGCAACGGTGCATCCGCCGCCACCCGCCCGAAGCGCACCCGGCGACTCTCCAGATACCGCCGCACCACGGCATCGAGCTCCGGCTCGATCGGCACACTGCGCGGCCGCCCGCCCTTGCCGGCCACCTCCAGCCAGCGTTCCCCGTCGCGCCCCAGCACCGACCCGGCCCGCAACGCCAGCAGCTCGGATAGCCGCAGCCCGGCACACAACGCGAGCGCCAGCACGGCCACGTCGCGTTCCGGCCACGGGTCACGCTGGGTGTCATCGGTCCGGCTCACCGCGTCCAGCAGCCGCTCCGGGGTGTCCTCGCCGCGCAGCGGCTTGGGGGAGTACTGCTGCTGGCGCGGCTTGTCCACGGCCGGCATCGGATTGCCCGGCACCACCTGCTCGACGACCAGAAACGTGAAGAACGCGTTCCACGACGACCAGGCGCGGGCCACCGAGGCAGGGGCGCGCACCCCGGCGAACCGGGCGAAGGCGGCCCGCAGGGCACGGGGGGAGAGGTCACCCAGAGTGACCGGTTGCGGTCCGAGCAGATCCACAATCAACTGCAGATCCCGCCGGTACGCGTGCAGCGTGTGCACCGACGGCTTGCGGACCGCCCGGGCCGTCAGAAACTCGTCGATCAACTCTACTACCGGTAAGTCCCGTTCGTCGTGCATAAGACATATTATGCATGCTGCCCGTCTTTTGTGGACTTAGCGTGTCCTCGGCTATAACCGGTGACATGGCATTGAGTTGGAAGCTGATCATCGACAGCACGGACGCGGCCGCGCTCGCGGATTTCTGGGCGGCCGCGCTGGAGTACGAGGTGGAGGACCCCAGCACGCTCATCAAGCAGCTGCTGGGCGCCGGCCACATCGGCGAGGAAGCGGTCGCCGAGCACCACGGCCGGATGATTTTCCGGGGGTACGCCGCGATCCGCCACCCGGATGACCCGTTCGAGCAGGTCAGCGGCATCGGTCGCGGGCGACGGCTGCTGTTCCAGGAGGTGCCCGAGCGCAAGACCGGCAAGAACCGCCTGCACGTCGACGTGCACAGCGAGCCCGGCAGCCTCGACAAGCAGGCGAGCCGGCTGGAGGAGCTCGGTGCCACCCGCATCCGCCAGGTCGACCAGGGCCCGGCCGGCCGCTGGTGGGTCATGCAGGACCCGGAAGGCAACGAGTTCTGCGTGGCCTGAGCCCTCTAAGGTGGACACCGTGATCGAGCCCAGAAGACCTACCGGGGCCTCAAGGGATTCGCCCTTTGGGATCCGAGATGGATCGGTTGACATAATGTCAATTATCGACCTGGCGAGTGATCGATGTTTTGGGGCGCTCCGCACGGCACGGATGCGATTGGGCCACCGCAGCTCAGGCGGACCTGGAGTGGCTCGACATCACTGAGAACGGCCAGCCGTCCGGGTCGGCCAGCGCGGTGACGCCGTCCGAGTCCGCCTGCAGCGGGGTGGCGCCCAGCGCGACCAGCCGGTCGACCTCTGCCTGCTGGTCGCCGTCGGCCGCGGTGAGCTCGAAACGCTGCCGGCTCGGCCCCTGTTCCGGGCGTGTGGGCTGGCCGCCCCAGGCGACCTTCGTCCCGCCGCGCGGTGACTGGATCGCGGTTTCCCCGTGCTGATCCCACACCAGTGGCCAGCCCATGGCCGCGCTCCAGAACAGGCCGACCTCCCGGGTGCCTTCGCAGGCCACCTCGCCGAGCAGGCCGCAACCGGCCAGGTAGTTGTTGCCGGGTTCGATCACGCAGAATGCGTTGCCCTCCGGGTCGGCCAGCACGAGGTGGCCCTCCTCGGGGCGTTGCCCGACGTCGAGGTGGCTGGCGCCGAGCCCCAGCGCGGTTGTCACCATGCGCTGCTGGTCTGCCTGGTCGGTGCTGGTCAGGTGGAGGTGCAGGCGGTTCGGCACTGGTTTCCCGGAGGCGCCCGCGACGAACCGGAGGCCGACCTGGGTGTCCGTGCCGGGTATGAGCACACCGTCGGTGTCCGCGCGGGTTACCCGGCTGAGCATGTCGGCCCAGAACAGGGCCAGCCGGGCCGGATCGGCGGCGTCGAAGGTCACCGTCAGCTGTGTGAGCACGACTGCACAGTAGATTCGGACCGGCATGACAGCAAGGCCAATGGAGCACCGACGACCGCTTGTCGTCGCACCAGGTCTGTTGCGTGGTGCTCCCCCGGACGCCGACATCGACCTGGTGGATAGCCGCGCCCGTCGCGTACTCCCCCAACGCCGACGCTGTCCGTGCTGCTGCACGGGTACCCGGTGTTGCTCCAGCGGGCGATGCGGCATCGGGTCGAACGGATCCGGCAACGCATGTCGCCGCAGACCGACGGCTGGTTACCGACGCCGTCGCCTCGGTAGCCCGCCGATCGCCGGGGCGTCAGCTGCCGACGTACGCCGCCAGGTGCTCGCCGGTCAGGGTGGAGCGGTCGGCCACCAGGTCTGCCGGGGTGCCTTCGAAGACGATGCGGCCGCCGTCGTGGCCGGCGCCGGGGCCCAGGTCGATGATCCAGTCGGCGTGGGCCATCACGGCCTGGTGGTGTTCGATGACGATGACCGACTTGCCGGCGTCGACCAGGCGGTCGAGCAGGCCCAGCAGGTTCTCGACGTCGGCCAGGTGCAGGCCGGTGGTGGGCTCGTCGAGGATGTATACGCCGCCCTTCTCCCCCATCCGGGTGGCCAACTTGAGCCGTTGGCGTTCGCCGCCGGACAGGGTGGTCAGCGGCTGGCCGAGGCTGACGTAGCCGAGCCCGACGTCGGCGAGCCGGTCGAGGATGGCGTGCGCGGCCGGGATGCGGGCCTCGCCGGAGCCGAAGAACTTCTCGGCCTCGGTCACCGACATGGCGAGCACCTCGCTGATGTTGCGGCCGCCGAGGTGGTAGTCGAGCACCGCCGCCTGGAACCGCTTGCCTTCGCATTCCTCGCAGGTGGTGGCGGTGCCGGCCATGATGCCGAGGTCGCTGTAGATGACGCCGGCACCGTTGCAGGTGGGGCACGCGCCCTCGGAGTTGGCGCTGAACAGCGCCGGCTTCACCCCATTGACTTTCGCGAACGCTTTGCGGATCGGTTCTAGCAGGCCGGTGTACGTCGCCGGGTTGCTCCGCCGGGAACCCTTGATCGCGGCCTGGTCGACGGCCACCACGCCGTCGCGTTTCGCCACCGAGCCGTGGATCAGGGAACTCTTGCCGGAGCCGGCCACCCCGGTGACCACGACCAGCACGCCGAGCGGGATGTCGACGTCGACGTCGCGCAGGTTGTGGGTGGCGGCGCCGCGGATTTCGAGGGCGCCGGAGGGCGTACGGACGGATGGTTTGAGGTTTGCCCGGTCGTCGAGGTGTCGGCCGGTGAGGGTGCCGCTTTTGCGCAGGCCGGCGACGGTGCCCTCGAACATCACCTCGCCGCCGTCGGTGCCGGCGCGGGGGCCGAGGTCGACGACGTGGTCGGCGATGGCGATCGCCTCCGGTTTGTGTTCCACCACCAGCACGGTGTTGCCCTTGTCGCGCAGTTGCAGCAGCAGGTTGTTCATCCGCTGGATGTCGTGCGGGTGCAGGCCGATGGTCGGTTCGTCGAAGACGTACGTGACGTCGGTGAGCGAGGACCCGAGGTGGCGGATCATCTTGACGCGTTGCGCCTCGCCGCCGGAGAGGGTCCCGGCCGGGCGTTCCAGCTGCAGGTAGCCCAGGCCGATCTCGACGAACGAGTCGAGGGTGTGCCGCAGGGTGGTGAGCAGCGGCGCGACCGACGGCTCGGCGAGGCCGCTGACCCACTCGGCGAGGTCGCTGATCTGCATCGAGCAGGCGTCGGCGATGCTGATGCCGTTGATCTTCGACGAGCGGGCCGCCTCGCTGAGCCGGGTGCCGCCGCAGTCGGGGCAGACGCTGAACGTCACGACCCGCTCGACGAAGGCGCGGATGTGCGGCTGCAGCGCGTCGACGTCCTTGCTCAGGAACGATTTCTGGATGTTCGGGATCAGGCCGGCGTACGTGAGGTTGATGCCCTCGATTTTGATCTTGGTGGGTTCTCTGTGGAGCAGGTCGTGCAGTTCCTTCTTGGTGAACTTGCGGATCGGCTTGTCCGGGTCGAAGTAGCCGCAGCCGCGGAAGATGCGCCCGAACCAGCCCTCCATGCTGTAGCCGGGAATCGTCAGCGCCCCCTCGTTGAGGGACTTGCTGTCGTCGTACAGCTCGGTGAGGTCGATGTCGTTGACGTTGCCCCGGCCCTCGCAGCGCGAGCACATGCCGCCGAGGATGCTGAAGCTGCGCCGTTCCTTGGTGGTCTGGCCGCCGCGCTCGAGGGTGACCGCGCCGGCGCCGCTGATCGAGGCGACGTTGAAGGAGAACGCCTGCGGTGAGCCGATGTGCGGCTTGCCGAGCCGGCTGAACAGGATGCGCAGCATCGCGTTGGCGTCGGTGGCGGTGCCGACGGTGGAGCGCGGGTCGGCGCCCATCCGCTGCGGGTCGACGATGATCGCGGTGGTCAGCCCGTCCATCAGGTCGACCTCCGGGCGGGCCAGGGTCGGCATGAAGCCCTGCAGGAAGGCGCTGTACGTCTCGTTGATCATCCGCTGGGATTCGGCCGCGATGGTGTTGAAGACCAGCGAGCTCTTGCCGGAGCCGGAGACGCCGGTGAACACGGTCAGCCGGCGTTTCGGCAGCTCGACGCTGACGTCCTTGAGGTTGTTCACCCGTGCGCCCTGCACCCGGATCAGGTCGTGACTGTCGGCGGCGTGCATGCTCGTCGTGTCTCCATTCGCGCGGCGGACGTCGCGTCCAGCCTAGGGGTGCGAGTTCAGCGCAGTTCCTGGATACGGATCATGTTGCCGGCGGGGTCGCGCACGGCGCAGTCGCGGACCCCGTACGGCTGGTCGGTCGGCTCCTGGACGATCTCGGTGTCGCCGGCCTGCAACCGGGCGAACGTGCCGTCGAGGTCCTTGGTGGCCAGCAGGATGCCACCGTACGTCCCCTTGGCCATCATCTCGGTGATGGTGCGCCGCTCGTCGTCGGTGATGCCCGGGTCGACGCCCGGCGGGTGCAGCACGATCGACGTGCCGGGCTGGCCGGCGGGGCCGACGGTGAGCCACCGCATTCCCTCGTACCCGACGTCGTTGCGCAGCTCGAAACCGAGGGTGTCGCGGTAGAAGGCGAGGGCGGCGTCCGGGTCGTCGTGCGGCAGAAAGCTCGCGTGAATGGTGATGTCCATGCCGTTCACGCTAGTTGCGGCTCAGGGCACGTGCTTCTCGATTCCTGACCGGTCGGGTCACCTGCTTCTCGACGCACGACGGCATCCCCGCGGCCGCGCCGGCGCTCCGACTGCGGTAGACGCTGGGCGGCACACCGACGAGCTCGGTGAACCGGGTGCTGAAGGTCCCCAGCGACGAGCAGCCGACCGCGAAGCAGACCTCGGTGACGCTGAGATCGCCGCGGCGCAACAGCGCCATCGCCCGCTCGATGCGGCGGGTCATCAGGTAGGAGTACGGGGACTCGCCGTACGCCCGGCGGAACTCGCGGCTGAGATGGCCCGCCGACATGTGCACGCCGCGGGCCAGCGCCTCGACGTCGAGCGGCTGGGCGTGCTCGCGGTCGATCCGGTCGCGGACGCGGCGCAGCCGGGCGAGGTCGCGCAGGTGCGTCGCGGCGGGACTGCTGGTCACCTGCCGAATCGTGCCATGCCGCAGCGTGGTTGCCCAGCCTGCGGGGGTCACGTCCGCCGGTCCCGTACTGCCGCACCAGGAATTCGGGCACGGGCGCTCTCTGGTCCGACAAGGTGAGTTCACCGAGTGACGGACCCCCGCTGGGCGCCGGTACTGTCCGGTGGGTGGATGTGCGCTGGATGACCGGGTTCCTGGATTCACCCTCGCGGGACGCGGAGTCGTTCTGGCTGGCGGTGACCGGGGCGCGGCTGTCCGCGCGGCGGGGGCCGGACGGGGCGTTCGCCACGCTGCTGCCGCCGGACGGGGACGCGTACCTGCGAGTGCAGGTGGTGGGCACGCCGCCGCCGCGTACCCATCTGGATCTGCACGTGGCCGATGTGCCGGCGGCGGCCGGCGAGGCGGTGGCGCTCGGCGCGCGGGTGGCCCACGCCGAGGATGGCCTGGTGGTGTTGCGGTCGCCTGCCGGGCTGGCGTTCTGCCTGGTGGCGTGGGCGGGCGAGGCTGCGGTGCCGGCGGCGCGGAGCTGGCCGGGCGGGTCGGCCAGCGTGGTGGATCAGGTGAGCCTGGACATTCCGGCCGCGCTTTTCGAGGCGGAGGCCGGCTTCTGGGCGGCGTTGACCGGGTGGGTGCGGCGGCCGGCCGGGCTGGTGGAGTTCGAGTACCTGAAGCGGGCGGCGGGTATGCCGGTGCGGTTGCTGATGCAGCGGACCGGCTCCGGCGTGCCCCGGATGCATGTGGATCTTGCTTGTGACGGGGTGGATGCCGAGGTGGACCGGCACGTCGCCCTGGGTGCGGCGGTGGTGCGGCGGGTGCCCGGCGATTGGACGACCCTGCGCGATCCGGTGGGCCGGGAGTACTGCATCACGGCCCGCTCCCCCTGGCGCTAGGAGTGTTCTCTTGGGGTCCCGGCGCCGGTTTTGTCGGTGCGGCCTGGTAGAACTTGATCGCACAGACGTTCGAATGTGATTTCGTGGAGGAGATGACCGATGGTGGCAGCGGTCCGGGGCTTGAGCACCGATGAGTTGCAGGTGATCCGCGACGGGGTGGCCGCCGGGCGCAAGCCGCGGGTGCAGTTCACCGAGACGGCCGGTGGGCAGATCGCTGGCCAGGTCGGGCAGGTGGTGGGTCTGACCGACCCGGCCGAGTCCGATGACTGGGTGGTGGTCCGCTTCGGTAAGGACGAGTTGCCGTTCTCCCCCGCCGATTTGCGGGTGGCGCCGCGCGGTGCGGTCCCGCGCAAGGTGCCGGCGCAGGCTTCCGGGCCGGCGGCACCGGCCCGCCCCGAGCCCGAGTTCGTGATCGACAAACCGCCGCCGGTGCCGGCAACGGCCGCTCAACCAGCCGTTGCCGCGCCGACACCGACACCGACACCTGCGCCGGCACCTGCGCCGAAGAAGGCGTCGGGCCGGCCAGCCCGGGCGAAACCCGCGGCGACGCTGACGGTCACCCTCGCCTACGGCGACGGGGAGTGGACAGTCGCGGCCACGCAGGGGGCGAAGGCGCTGGCGAAGCCGTACGTGATCCGCCCGGCCGAGGCGTTGCGGATGGTGTCGCTGATCGACATGCCGGGGGTGCAGGAGGCGGTCGAGCAGATCGTGAACGCCGAGCGGGCCGACGCGGAGCAGCAGGCACAGCGGTTGCGCGCCGAGCTGGCCGAGATCGAGGCGCGGCTGGCGGAGCTGGGCGAGGCCGGCTGAGCGGGCCGCGGTTCGCGGTGTCGTGCGCGAGCATCGGCGCTGCCGGGGTCAGGTAGGTGTCCATTCAAGACTCTTCGCCCTCATGCCAAGATCATTTTCTGGGCGACTCGTAACACGTTGTTACCGCCACCCCGGTAGGTAGCAGGTGCCCGGTGTCCGGGGCCGAGTTGATGCGGCGGCGGGGTGCGGGCAGGCGTATGACGATGCGCG
>DASWMR010000103.1:0-6602 GCA_036399635.1 Actinoplanes sp.
AGGATGTTGTGCCCGATCTCCATGTTCTCCAGGATCTTCGCGACCGTGAGCCCGGCCGTGCCGACCAGCCAGGCCGGCGGAAAGATCGAGAACAGCAGGACGGCGCGGCTGCCGAGGTCGAGCCCGCGCTGGATGCCGATCATCCGGCGGATGTACGCGGCGTCGCCCTCACCGCGGCTCGCCATCACCTCGTCGCGGATGGCGTCCAGCTCGCGGCCGATCGCCTCGATGTCCTCGGCGGTCAGGTGGGCGATCGGGCTAACCTTCTTGCGCTGCACAGTGGTCATGGGTTCCTCAGAAATCTAGTCGGCAGGGTCCGGCCGCGGCCGAGATGCAGGTCTGTACGAGGATGTGGTCGCCCGGCTCCGCCGTGGTGAGCTGACCGTCGCGCAGGTCGCGGACGGCGCCCTCGCGCAGCGGCAGCACGCAGCTGAAGCAGATGCCCATCCGGCAGCCGGACGGCATCAGCACCCCGGCCGCCTCGCCGGCGTCGAGCAGCGGCACGCCGCCCTCGGCCTCGACGACCGTGCCGGACTGGGCGAAGGTGACCGTGCCGCCCTCGGAGTCGGTGCTCAGCACTGGCCGGAAGCGTTCCACGTGCAGCCGGTCCGCCGCGTCGGCGTCGGCCCAGTGCGTGGTCAGGTCGTCGAGCATCTCGTTCGGGCCGCAGGCCCAGGTGTGCCGCTCGAACAGGTCGGGCACGAGCTCGGCCAGGTCGGCCGCCTTTATCCGGCCGTCCGTGCGGGTGTGCCGCTCGATCAGCCGGACGTGCTGCCGCGCCGCCAGCGCCCGCAGCTCCGCGCCGAAGACGACGGCGTCCGCAGTGGGCGCCGAGTGCACGACGACCACGTCGGACAGTTCCGTCCCGTGGCTGCGCAGGATGCCCATGACCGGGGTGATGCCGCTGCCCGCGGTGACGAAGAGGACCTTCGCCGGCCGTGGCTCGGGCAGCACGAATTCGCCGGCCGGCACGTCGAGGTGAAGCAGCATGCCACGCTTGGCCCGACGCACGAGGTGGGTGCTGACCACGCCGTCGGGAACGGCGTTCACGGTGATGGCGATGCGGTCGTCGGGGCTGCCGGGCACGCTGGTGATCGAGTAGGACCGCCACAGGCGTACGCCGTCGACGTCGACGCCGACCCGCAGGTATTGCCCGGGCCGGTGGGGCAGCCAGCCGCGACCGGGCCGCAGGATGAGGGTGGCGCTGTTGCGGGTCTCCGGCCGCACCTCTTCGATCCGGGCACGCAGGACCTTCGCGTTGCGCAGTGGGGCGACCACGTCGAGGTAGTCAGCCGGGATCACCGGGGTGGTAAGGAGCTCCACGACGCGCCAAGCGCCGTTCCGCAGGGTCTTGGTTACAGCCACATAACAAGAGTCCTACGTCTTGAGAGTAGAGTCCTGACCTCATGAAGTGAATCGGCATCCACAGGTTGTTCGGGGGGAACAACATCGCCGGCCGAAACCTCGGAGACAGTATGAAAGACCCTTTGCCAGATGTCAGATCTTTTCGGCTCACCCCGGAAGTCGTCCTGCCGTTGCGCCAGGGACTGTCCGGCGTGGCGCTGCAGACGATCGATGCGATCACCGCCGAGGTGCCTGCCTACACCGAGGCGTTCACCGGCGAACTCGGCGCGAAGATCGAGCGGGCGGTGCGCATGGCGCTCGGCACGTTCCTCGATCTGGTGTCCCGCGCGGCCGGGCCGGATCCGGGTTCTCCGCTGGCGCCGGCGCTCGAGGGGGCGTACGCGCTCGGCCGGGGTGAGGCCCGCAGTGGCCGCAGCCTCGACGCCCTGCTGGGTGCCTATCGCGTCGGCGCCCGGGTGGCCTGGCGGGAGCTGGCCGCGATCAGCGTGGCGACCGGGCAGCCGGGATCGACCATTGCGCACTTCGCCGAGCTGGTGTTCGCCTACATCGACCAGCTGTCCGCGGCGAGCGTGGCCGGGCACGCCGACGAGCTCGCCTCCTCCGGCCGCACCCGGCTGCGGCATCTCGAGCGACTGGCCCAGGCCCTGATCGCCGGCGAGGCGGAGCACGTACTGGTCGCCGCCGCGCGCCGGGCGGAGTGGACACCGCCGCAGACGCTCACCGCGGTGCTCGTGCCGGAGAGCGCCGCCCGCTCGGTGGTGGAATTCGTCGACCACCGCACGCTGCAACTGAGCGAGGCCGGGCCGACGGTCGCCGAGAGATCCGTGCTGCTCGTGCCGGACGCGCACGGCCCCTCCCGGCCACCGCTGATGCGCCTGTTGCGGGGGCAGACCGCGGTGGTCGGCCCGGCGCGGCCCTGGCTGCAGGCGCGCGACTCGTTCGAGCGGGCGGTCCGCACCCTGGCGATCCCCGGTCTGCCGACCCGCGGCGCCATCCTCGACACCGAGGACCACCTGGCCGCCCTGATCGTCACCGCCGACCCGCGGGCCCTCGCGGACCTGCGTGCCCGGGTGCTCGCGCCGCTGGCCGGCACCGGCGAGGCAGGCACCATGAGGCTGATCGAGACGCTCCGGAGCTGGCTGCTCCACCAGGGTCGGCGCGAGGAGGTGGCCGTCGAGCTCTTCGTCCACCCGCAGACGGTGCGCTACCGGATGTCCAAACTCCGCGAGTTGTACGGGGACCGGCTGCGCGATCCGGAATGGATCGTCGGGCTGACGGTCGCCCTGGCCGTTCCCGATCTCGTCGAATAGGCGCGATTTCGTCGAACAGGCGCGATCTGGCCCAATGGGCGCGATCAAAATCGGACCCGGACGCAGAACGACGGCCCGCCGAACCGGCGGGCCGTCGGGTCTATACCGAAAAGATCAGAGCGGGCGAATGTTCGCCGCCTGCAGGCCCTTCGGTCCCTGGGTGACGTCGAACTCGACCCGCTGGTTCTCTTCCAGAGCGCGGAATCCGGACGAGGCGATGGCGGAGTAGTGGGCAAAAACGTCCGCCCCGCCGTCATCCTGAGTGATGAAACCGAATCCCTTGTCGCCGTTGAACCATTTCACGGTGCCGGAAGCCATGTGCTTCTCCTTGCGAAAATTGAGAAACCGCACTGTACGGGCCCTCGCGTTGCAGTTTGCTCGTTGATCCACCGCCGAGCCCTCTTGGCGCCCTCTTGGCGCCGTCTTGGCGAAACAAAGGGCGTGATAGAGGAAGCGCCCGTCAGGGTTCAGATACCCATCAGGCGCCGGTGACGTCCACGGAAATCACGAAACTGCAACTGGGTGAGCCTAGCACGATGCTGGTTTCCCGGCGGCCCAATTGCGTATGCAACAGGCCGCGTTCCCCATGGCTAACGCGGCCCGGAAATTGATCAGGCGGTCAGCGCGGCGAGGTGTTCTTTCACCTGTTTGATCGACGGGTTGGTCAGCGCCGAGCCGTCGTCGAACTTCAGCGTCGGCACCGTCTGATTACCGCCGTTGACGCTCTTCACGAACTCGGCCGAGGCCGGGTCGCTCTCGATGTCCACGACCGCATACGCGATGCCTTCCCGGTCGAGCTGCGACTTGAGGCGGTGGCAGTAACCGCACCAGGACGTCGAGTACATGGTCAACATCGGTCAGGATTCCCTTCGGCCGGGTCACATGGCAGAGCGCCTTCCGGCACAACGTCACACCCGGGTGCCATGATTCCCTACCGTGCGGACTGATGCGGTGCTGGCTGGGCTCGACCCCGAGCAACGGACGGCGGTGACGGCCCCGGCCGGCCCGGTCTGCATCCTGGCCGGCGCCGGCACCGGCAAGACCCGGGCGATCACCCACCGGATCGCCTATCGCACGCTGGCCGGCGAGATCAGCCCCCGGCACATCCTGGCGGTCACCTTCACCGCCCGGGCCGCGGCCGAGATGCGCGCTCGGCTTACCGCGCTCGGCGCCACCGGCGTGCAGGCGCGCACCTTCCACGCGGCCGCGCTGCGCCAGGTGCGCTACTTCGCGTCCCGTCTCCTCGAGGGCCGCTCGATGCCCGAGTTGCTGGAGAGTAAAGCCAGAATGGTCGGGCTCGCCGCGGCCCGCGCCGGCGTGCGGGCCGACCGCACCGGCGCGCGCGACCTGGCGAGCGAGATCGAGTGGGCGAAGTCGTCGCTCATCGAGCCCGGGGAGTACGCGGTGGCCGCGGCCAAGGCGATGCGCGAGCCGCCGTTCGAGCCCGCGAAGGTCGCCGAGGTCTTCGCGGCGTACGAGTCGGTGAAACGCCGGCAGGGCGTCATCGACTTCGAGGACATGCTGCGCGCCGCCGTCTGGGGCATCGAGGAGCACCCGGACGTCGGCGAGCAGATCCGCGCGCAGTACCGGCACTTCGTGGTCGACGAGTATCAGGACGTCAACCCGCTCCAACAGCGCCTGCTGGACGCCTGGCTCGGCGACCGCGACGACCTGACCGTGGTCGGCGACGCCAGTCAGACCATCTACTCGTTCACCGGTGCCACCTCGTCGTACCTGATCGACTTTCCCCGCCGGCGCCGGGACGCCGTGGTGGTCCGGCTGGTCCGCGACTACCGCTCCACCCCCCAGGTGGTCGGCCTCGCCAACGCGGTGATCCGGCAGGCCCGGGGCAGCGAGGCGCGGCTGCGCCTGCAGCTGGTCGGCCAGCGCCCGCCGGGCGCCGAGCCGGAACTAAAGATCTTTCCGGACGAGGCGGGGGAAGCGGTGGCGGTGGCCCGGCGCTGCCGGGACCTGATCGCCGCCGGCACCCCGGCGAGTGAGATCGCGGTGCTCTTCCGGATCAACGCGCAGTCCGAGGTGTACGAGGAGGCGCTCGCGGCCGCCGAGGTGCCGTACGTGGTGCGCGGCGCCGAGCGGTTCTTCGAACGGGCCGAGGTGCGGCACGCCATGATTGCGATGCGGGCGGCGGTGCGCTCCACGCCCGGCGAGACGCCGCTGGTGCAGGCGGTCGTCGAGGCGCTGGCGGCCACCGGCTGGCAGCGCGAGACTCCCCCTTCAGGCGGTGCCGCGCGCGAGCAGTGGGAGGCACTGGCCGCGCTGGTCGCGCTCGCCGAGGAGTACTCCGGTAATCCAGCGGTGGAGCCGATCGGGCAGGCCGGCGCGGTGCAGCGGGACGTGACGCTGGCCGGCTTCACCGAAGAGCTGGCCCGCCGTGCCGAGCAGCAGCACGCGCCCACCGTCGAGGGGGTCACGCTGGCCTCGCTGCACTCGGCCAAGGGCCTCGAGTGGGACGCGGTCTTCCTGGTGGGTCTCGCCGACGGCACGCTTCCGACCACGTACGCGAAGACGCCCGACCAGATCGAGGAGGAGCGCCGCCTGCTGTACGTCGGGGTGACCCGCGCCCGGCAATGGCTGTGGCTCTCCTACGGCCAGGCCCGGTCGCCGGGCGGCCGGCCCCGGCGACCGTGCCGGTTCCTGCCGCAGCTGGAGCGCACCTCGCCGACCGAGCGCGCCATCCCGCAGAGTCGGAAACCCGACCGCCGGCGTACCCAGGTGTCCTCCTGCCGGATCTGCGGTGCCACCCTGCTGGCCGGCGCCGACCGCAAGCTGGGCCGCTGCCCCGATTGCCCGTCCGACCTCGACGAGGAGCTCTTCGAGCGCCTTCAGGCCTGGCGCGCACGCACTGCCGCTGAGCTCAAAGTTCCTGCGTACGTGGTATTCACCGACGCCACGCTGGTCGCCCTGGCGGAGCGCCGGCCGGCGGCGCCCGCGGAACTGCTCGCGATCGCCGGAATCGGCCCCCGCAAGCTCGGTCAGTACGGCGCCGCGGTGTTCGCTCTGGTGGGCGGCGCGAGCCCCGATCAGGTGGCGGCAGAAAACTTTGAAAACTAGTCCGTTAATTCGTTTGCCCTCCCCGCGGCGGCAGGCTTAGCCTCAGTGCACACCTTGACGGGCAGCTCTTGCCCGGTTGAGGACAACGACGAGTGCAATGCAAATGGAGGAGGTGGCAACGATGACGCTTTACACGATGACGCGACCGGCGATGCCGCTGTCTCTCTCTGCGTGCGCTCCGTCTGCTCTCATGCCGTCCGCGGCTGCCCTCGTGGTGGCTGTGCCGGCCGTGGAGCGGGCTCTGGTCCCGGCTCAGGCTGTTCGCCCCGTCGCCGTGCTTGCGGCCGAGCGGGCACCGGCATGGGGAGCGCACCAGGTCCAGGTTCAGGCCGAGCTGGCCCAGGCCCTGACGCGCATTGACGGGACCAATGGCACCACCGGGTTTAGTGGCAGCGACGTCGCCAAGAAGCGTTACGCAGATGGTGGCAGCGGTGTCCCGCCTCGAGGAAGGCCGGTCTGATCTTCAGACCCCTGGCTCACCTTGAGGCCGCGGAACCCGTAACCGGGATCCGCGGCCAATTTTTTTAGCCGGCTCACCGGCCGGATGCACGACCTGTACGGCGATCCAGAAGATCGATGAGAAGAGAGAGGTGACCGGGCTTTATGAGTCTGGCGCTGGCCCCACTCGACGTGAGCGTCGAGATCGAGGCAAACCTGCCCTGTCGGAAGTTCGACCCGGACGTCTGGTTCTCGGACTCCCCGGCCCAGCTGGAACTGGCGAAGTCGCTCTGCGGTGAATGCCCGCTGCGCGTCGAGTGCCTGGCCGGTGCGGTCGAGCGGAACGAGCCCTGGGGCGTCTGGGGAGGCGAGATCTTCGAGCGCGGCGCTGTGGTTCCGCGTAAGCGGCCCCGCGGC
>DASWMR010000104.1:0-5131 GCA_036399635.1 Actinoplanes sp.
CGCTACGCGGTGGGTACCGCTACGCGGTGGGTACCGCTACGCGGTGGGTACCGCTACGCGGTGGGTGTCGGGCCGCCGGGATGGCCGGGCGGGTCCGGGGTGGCGGGGGGCGGGCCGAGCAGGCCGCCGA
Source organism: Actinoplanes sp. (assembly GCA_036399635.1). GTDB lineage: Bacteria > Actinomycetota > Actinomycetes > Mycobacteriales > Micromonosporaceae > Actinoplanes. The sequence continues at coordinate 131 of DASWMR010000104.1, forward strand.
CGAGGTCGCGCAACGGGGCGACCAGGTCGGCCTCGGTGGCGGCGGCCAGTGGCTCCAGGCGCGTCGTTGAGCGCAGCAGGGCGGTGCCGATCGCCGCGGCCAGCACGAGCTGGGCGCGTAGCAGGAGCTCGTCGGCGCCCGGCCGGCCCGGTTGCCAGCCGGCCGCGGTGGCCAGGCGCTCACCGGAGGTGCGGAGCACGCCGAGTCGGATCTCGTCGGCGCGCTCGTCGCCGGACGAGCGGAACAGCAGTGCCAGCTGGTTCGGCACCGCACCCGAGCCGATGCCGGCGGTCTGGGCCGCGATCGACTCGGCGACCCGGTCGAGCGGTACGTCGCCGGTGGAGCGGCGCAGCTCGTCGACGGCGGTCGCCAGGCAGGCCGCGAACAGCCCCTCCTTGGAGGCGAAGTAGCGGCTGATCAGGGCGACATTGACGCCGGCGTCGTCGGCGATGTCGCGCACCGTGGTCGACGAGTAGCCATCGCGGGCGAAGCGTCCGCGGGCGGCGTCGAGCAGCGCCTGCCGGGTGCGGCTGGCGTCGCGACGGCGGTGCTCGGCGGGCGGCGGCGAAGCTTTCACTGTCGTCTCCCCTCCATTTGCCCAGCGTAACCGCCCCGGAATGGGAAGTAAACAATTGTTGACATGCCACGCGGCCCGGGCGTGCTGCCCCGGGCCGCGCGTCGCTCAGCAATCCGATCGAAAACTCAGCGGATCGCGTGTGATCCCTTGTAGGCGAACTCCGGCGCGGCCGGAGCGGCCGCACGCAGCGAGCCGTCCGGGAAGAAGCCGGTCTTGGTCTTGGCCAGGGTGTAGACCGCGTGCGCGGCACCGTCACCGAGTTCGGCCAGGGCCTTCGGGTTCAGGTTGTTGATCGTGTCGCACGCCGCGTGGTAGCAGACGTCGTACGCCTGGCCGGCCACACCGCCGTACACCTGGGCCTGCTCGACGGTCTTCTCGCCCTCGGCGCCGCTGAACAGGCCGCCGGCCGGAATGCCCACCGCGATGAACGGGCCGTAGTCGGACCGGCCGTTGAACTCGGTCGGCTCGGTGGCCAGCCCCTGCGCGGCGAAGTAGTCGGTGAAGATGGTCTCGATCTCCGCCGAGCCGGGCGGGCCGGCCAGCGGCGTGTCCGAGCCATCGCCGTCGTAGACGAACCGGACGTAGTTCGGCGAGCCGAGCATGTCGAAGTTCAGGTTCGCGAAGATCTTGGTGAGCTCGGCGTCCGGCAGGGTCTCGACGTAGTGCTCCGAGCCCAGCAGACCGCTCTCCTCAGCGCCCCAGAATGCGAAGCGCACCTTCTGCCTCGGCTTGACCTTGAGGGCCGCGAGCTGCTCGGCGATCTCCAGGTTGGTGGCGGTGCCGCTGCCGTTGTCGTTGATGCCGGGTCCTTCGAGGACCGAGTCGAGGTGCGAGCCGACGACCAGGACCTTCTCCGGGTCGCCGCCGGGCGTCTCGGCGAGCACGTTGGTGGTCTTCGCGTTCAGGTCGGTGGACGTGGACGCGGTGACCCGCGCGGTGACCGGGCCGGCCTGGGTCGCGGTGTAGAGCGCCGCGCCGGTCGCGTAGTCCACCCCGACCACCGGGATGGTGAAGACGCCGCCGAGGTCACCGGCGAAGATCTCGGTACGCCCCTCCTGGCCCTCGTTGAAGATGATGGCCGCGTCGTACCCGGCCGCCACCGCGTTCGTCACCTTGATGTTGAAGGTGCAGGTGCCGCGCTGGATCAGCGCGATCGCCGGGGCGGTGCCGGCCGGCGGGAAGTCGGTCGCCTCACACCCCGAAGTGGAGCCGGGTGTGGCGGGCGGGGGCACCAGCACGTCGGTCGTCGGCACCACGGCGCCGGTGACGTCACCACTGCCGGAGAAGGTGTAGGTCACCGCCTCGTAGGTGGCCGGCGTCGGGGTGAGCCGGGCCAGCGTGGCCGGGGCCAGCTCCCGGAAGAACGGGAAGGTGAACTCCTGCTCGGTCACCTGGTATCCGGCGGCCTTGAGAGTGTTCTTCACGTATGTGGCCGACGCGGCGTACCCCGGGGTGCCGGAGGCGCGGGTGCCGCCGTTCTGATTGGCGATGCGCTGCAGGGCCCGCTCGTGGCCCAGGATGCCGTTCACGGTGACCGCGTCGCGCAGCTTCTTGCTGTCGACCTTGTCGACGGCCGCGGCGGGCGATGCGCCCAGCGTGACCAATAAAAGGACCGCCGCGGCGGAGAATATTGCCTTGCGCACGAAACCTCCAGTATCGACTGCGGATGTGACTCGCCGCCGACGAGGCGGTTGCAAGGCCCAGCCGATGAAGGCGCTGACCCGCGACGACGAGGGCAGAGCTGTGAGTGCTAGAGCTGTGGGTGGTAGAGCTGTGACATTAGAGCTGTGCGTTATTGACACCTCACACAAGCGCCATCAAGTTATCACGGTGAATCCCGTTGCACCGGCCGCGGAACACCGGTGGCGTTGGGGCGGCAAGCAGGCGAACACTTTGGCCTCCGGGGCGGTTTGCCGGGTTTAGTCTGATGGGCATGAAACGCCGGACGTTGCTCACCGCCGGGGGCGCCGCGGCGGCGCTGATCGCCCTTCCGTCCGCCGCTCGCGCCACGGTGCGCGGGCCGTTGTTCGAGTGGGCGCAGCCCGGCGGCTTCTTCGCACCCGGGGCGGGCGTGCTGGTGGCGCCGCCGCTCGCCGCCTACGACGACCGGACTGCGTACGCCGATGCGGCCGCCAGCCTGCGCCTGTCGGCCGGTCGGGTCGAGGCGCTACGTGAGCTGGCGATCCGGGTGCTGCGCTACCGCATCCCCGGCGGGGCGGTGCCCGGCGACCGGCCGGTGGACTTCGTCCGGGTCCGCACCGAGGCCGGCGACTACCGCACCGCACGCCTGGACGGGTGGGGGGACGGCGACCCGGACCGGCGGTTCCCGGCCGTGCTGCACGAGCTGTGGGACGAGGTGCAACGGCTGCGCGGCCGGGTGGCTCGGGCCGGCGAGCCCTGGCGGCCGGCCGCCGTGCTGATCGCGGCGGTGCGGCTCGACCACACCCCGGCCGACGTCCGGCCGTGGCCGCGAGGCGTGCGGGTGCCGGCCGTGCACGGCCGATATGGCGAGCTTCGCCTGCGCGGCGACGACGCCTTGGCGGTCCGCCGCACGGTAGTCCCGCGCACGGCGACCGGCGGCTGGCCCGCGTACCGGATCGGCGCCGGCACCCACCTCGCGGTGACCTGGCGCAACCTGCTGCCGCATGAATGACCGGGGGTCCGGCCTCAGGCCGGCTTGATCCAGTCGAAGGTGCGCTCGACCGCGCGCTGCCAATTGCGGTACTCGGCCACCCGGGCCGCCGGATCCATCGTGGGCAGCCACTGACCGGCCCGGTGCCAGTTGCGGCGCAGGCTCTCCAGGTCGGGCCAGTAGCCGACGGCCAGTCCGGCCGCGTACGCCGCGCCCAGTGAGACCGTCTCGGCCGCCAGCGGGCGGACCACCGGCACGTCGAGTACGTCCGCAACGACCTGCATGAGCAGGTGGTCCGCGGTCATCCCGCCGTCCACCTTGAGCGACCTCAAGGTCAGGCCCGAGTCGGCGTTCATCGCGTCCACCACCTCGCGGGTCTGCCACGCGGTCGCCTCCAGCACCGCGCGGGCCAGGTGTCCCTTGGTGATGTACGAGGTCAGGCCGACGATCACCCCGCGGGCCTCGCTGCGCCAGTGCGGTGCGTACAGGCCGGAGAACGCCGGCACGATGTAGCAGCCGCCGTTGTCGTCGACCGTGCGCGCGAGGGTCTCGATCTCCGGCGCGCTGGCGATCAGCTCGAGCTGGTCGCGGAACCACTGGACCAGTGAGCCGGTGATCGCGATCGAACCCTCCAGCGCGTACGCGGCCGGTTCGCCGGCGATCTGGTAGGCCACCGTGCTCAGCAGACCGTGGGTGGAGCGGACCAGCTCGGCGCCGGTGTTCAAGAGCAGAAAACTGCCGGTCCCGTACGTGCACTTGGCCTCACCGGGGGTGAAGCAGGTCTGCCCGAAGAGCGCCGCCTGCTGGTCGCCGAGCGCGGCCCCGATGCGCACCCCCCGGAAGGCCGCGGTGGCCGTGCCGAACACCCCGATCGAGGGCCGCACCTCGGGCAGCATCACGCGCGGGATGCCGAAGAACGACAGCGCCGCCGGCGACCAGTCCAGAGTGTGCACGTCCAACAGGTTGGTGCGGCTGGCGTTGGTCACGTCGGTGCGGTGCAGGCCGCCGGTGAGCTTCCAGATCAGCCAGGTCTCCATCGTGCCGAACAGCACCTCGCCGCGTTCGGCGCGGCGCTGCAGACCCGGGATCCGGTCGAGCATCCAGCGCAGCCTCGGCCCGGAGAAGTACGTCGCCAGCGGTAACGCCGAGTCGTGCCGCACCTGGTCCGCGCCGGGCGCGGCGGCGAGCTCGTGCACCAGGGCGTCGGTGCGGGTGTCCTGCCACACCACGGCGCGGCCGATCGGCGTACCCGTCGCCCGGTCCCACAGCAGGGTCGTCTCCCGCTGGTTGGCGATGCCGACCGCAGCGACCTGGTCCTCGGTGATCCCGGCCTGGCGCAGGGCCTCGGGCGCGAGCCGCTGCACGTTGCGCCAGATCTCGGCTGCGTCGTGCTCCACCCAGCCGGGCTTCGGGTAGTACTGCTTGTGTTCCCGCTGGGCGAGCGAGACCAGCTGGCCCTGGCGGTCGAAGACGATGCACCGGGTCGACGTGGTGCCCTGGTCGACGGCGACGACGAACCGCTCAGACATGCTGCGTACCGAGCTCCCGGGAGACCGCGCGAGCGGCGTCCCGCACGTACGCGACCAGGCGTTGCCGCGGTAGATAGTGGGTGTCGCAGATCCGTTCAACGTGACCGGAGATGCCGATCGCGCCCACCACGAGGCCGCCCTGGCCGCGGATCGGCGCGGCGACGGCCGCCTCCCCCGGCGTCAGCTCCTCGATCTCGGCGCTCCAGCCGGCCTCGCGCACGTGCCGCAGGTCGGTGGCGAGCGCGCGGGGGGTGACCACGGTC
>DASWMR010000105.1:0-6377 GCA_036399635.1 Actinoplanes sp.
CGGCGCGACCACCGCGTCGGAGGTGTTCTCGGCGACCGACTCGACTGTCGCGCGAGCCAGTTCCGGCTCGTCCAGCCGGGCCGGATCGCGTCCGCACAGATGCCTGAGCCGGCCGCGCGCCGCCGCGAGGTCACCACCGTCCAGGTGCCCGGCCATGATCCGGGACTCCCGACGCAACGTGCGGCCACCCAGCACCGTCCAGGTCGCCGCCGCCACCAGGACGGCCCGGGCCACCGGGCGCCGCCGGGTCACCGCCGCCGCGGCGAATCCGGCGAGCGCCGGCCCGCTCACCGCCGCCGCCGTGAACACCGCCCCGGCCCGGCGGCTCGGCGCGTAGAGCCGCTGCTCGAGTGCGCCGGCCGCGGCACCGAAGCCGGCCACCGGATGGAACCGGCGCGGATCGCCGAGCACGGCGTCGAGCAGGAAGCCGGCGACCAGCCCCGCGGCGTCTGCCCGTCCGGGAGTCATCACCGCAGGTCGCACACCCACACCGGGATCTCCGCCGACGCCGGCTCGTCGGAGTCGGCGCCCGGGAAGGGAACCGGTTCCAACTGGCCCCAGGCGATCGCACCCGGTGCGCGGTCCTCGAGGAACTCGGCGACGATCGGGCGCAGGTCGCTGGTCGGGCGGTAAGCGACGGTGAACGGCAACGCGCCCGGGTGGCTCGAGCGCGCCGAGCAGCGCAACTGCCCGGCCTGCTCGTCGTGCCAGACATAGAACGTCGCCGGCCCGTCGTGACTGTGCGCGGAGACCTGACCACGCAGAACCTCGGCCGTCTCCTCGAACGCGGACACCACCTCGTCCGCCGTCAAGCCCATACGTTCGTGTGGTGGCGCGCCGAACCAGCTCGTGTTGGCGTCTTCGGCGGCCGGGTCGTGGGGTGAGAAAACCAGGGACTCGCCCGCGATCGCACGGATCTCCTTCAACAGCACGCGCTCCAGTCTGCCGGTCGGGCGCCCGTCCGGGCCAGCCGGGCGCTCCAATAGGCGGTTCAATCGATCACCCGATCGGCCCACCCGGTTGGCGGCACCCGCCCCGGCCTCCACAGATCCACGGGGGATGATCTGCGAAGGCCGGGACGGGACATCAGGCCGCGACCGGCTCGCGCTTGGTGCGCCGGGTGCGCCGGGCACCGGCCGGCTGGTCTGCGCCGAGCTGCTCGACCTCATCACCGGACCCGGCCTCCGGCTCGCCGGCCGGCATGTCGAGGCCGGCGACCACGTCGAGGAACGACGGCTCCTCCTCGCCGGGCAGCCGCTCGGGCAGGCCGTCGCCGTAGCCGACCGGAACCTCGTCCGCGGCGAGCGGGATGGCTGCCTCGCCACCGACGAAGGTGTCGTCCTCGACCGTGCCGCTGTCCTGCGTCGCCTTGGTACGGAAGAAGTTCGCCCGTCCACGGGCCAGGTCATGACCGATCGCGAACGCCTCCATCTCGTACGAGATGCGGTTGTTGCCCTGTTCGTCCTTCCAGTCGCGGGTGTAGAGCCGGCCGTAGACGATGACCGGATCGCCGACGGTGATCGACGATGCGATCCCCTCCGCCAGCTTCCGCCACGCGGACACCCGGACCCGAAGGCTGTTGCCGTCGATCCAGCAGTTGTTCTCCCGGTCGTAGCGGCGTGCGGTTGACGCCACCCGGAAGTTTGCGACCAGTGCTCCGGTGCTGGGCACGCGACGCCACTCCGGCGCGGCGAGCACGTTCCCCACGATCACGAGATTCGTGTCGAACACAGTTGCCTCCTCGTTCGATTGATGAGGCGGGCAGCATGACCGGACCCGCGTACCGGAAGGGGATCTTGGGTCGGCAGGCTGTGGACGACGCCGGGGTGTGGAAATCGGCCGGCCGGCCGGTCGATCTGTTATGACGCGGTCCGCGGCACCGATGGGTAGCCTGGGCCCGTGGAGATCGACGTCCTGGGACCCCCGTACGAGCGGCACACGATCGACCTGGGCTCCGACGACGAGGGTGCCGTGATCGCCACCCTGGTCCGGCGGCGTGCCGAGCAGCCGACCAGGCGGGCCGTGCTCTACGTGCACGGCTTCGTCGACTACTTCTTCCAGACCCATCTGGCCGACTTCTTCGTCGAACGTGGCTGGGATTTCTACGCCATCGACCTGCGCAAGTACGGCCGTAGCCTGCTCCCCCACCAGACGCCGAACTTCGCCCGCAGCCTGACCGACTACTACCCGGAGCTGGACGAGGCGGCCCGGATCATCCGGGAACAGGACGGCCACGATCGCCTGCTGGTGGCCGGCCACTCCACCGGCGGCCTGATCACGTCACTGTGGGCGCACTCCCGGCAGGGCGCCGGCCTCGTCGACGGCCTCTTCCTGAACAGCCCGTTCTTCGACTTCAACATGCCCTGGCTGGTCAAACGCCCGATCATGGCGACGATGATCGCGGCCACCCGGCGGACGCCGTACCGCAAGCTCCCGGCGTCCAGCTTGGGTCTCTACGGGCAGAGCCTGCACAGCGATCACCGCGGCGAGTGGAGTTACGATTTATCGTGGAAGCCGGTTCTCGGCTTCCCGGTGACCACCGGCTGGCTGGAGGCGATCCGCCGGGGCCAACGCCGGCTGCGGGCCGGCCTGGCGATCGACGCCCCGGTGCTGGTCGCCTGCTCCACCCGGACGTACCGCGGCCGAGCCTGGCACGACGACGTCAAAATCACCGACACGGTGCTGGACGTCGAACACATCGCCCGCTGGGCGCCCGGTTTAGGCCCGCGGGTGACAATCGCCCGTTTCGACGGCGGCATGCACGACCTGACGCTCTCCGGCAAGGAGGTACGCGTCGAGGTCTTCCGCGAACTCGGCCGGTGGGCCGACGCATTCGTCCCCGAGGCCGGAACCCCCGAGGTAGAGGTCCCACCGGCCCCCGAGGACGAATAGAACCAACCGACTTGTACGGGGGCTGCGGTGCGCAACCGCAACAGCGGAGCGCCCGGCCCGACACCTCACTGGCGGCCCGTCCAGCCGGACGTGAGGGCCCGCATCCAGCTACCCCCGGGCCGGACTAGGCACGATAAGCTACGCACTCACGCGCTCGTAGCTCAGCGGATAGAGCAACGGACTTCTAATCCGTCGGTCGCTGGTTCGAATCCAGCCGGGCGCACCCCCAGCTCAGACCCCGATCACCGATCAGGACTCGCTCCCCCTCGGCAGCCGCGCTTGCCGCGGCTCAGGGCGTTCGATCCCGGCTAGCTCCACGCGCCGCCGGGCGGCTGGGACGGGCGGGCTTGACCCTGACGCAGCGTCAACCCGCCATGCTGCATGGCATGAGCATCCCGCCGACCGTTGACCACGGGGAACAGCCCGCGATTCACATACAGGGCCTGGAAAAGTCGTTCAAAGATCTGAAGGTGCTGCGCGGCGTCGACCTCGATGTGGCTCGCGGCAGCATCTTCGCCCTGCTCGGCTCGAACGGGGCGGGCAAGACCACGATTGTGAAAATCCTGTCGACGCTGCTCAAGGCCGATGCCGGGACCGTCCGGGTGAACGGCTTCGAGGTGGCGGCGCAGGCCTCCGACGTACGGGAATCGATCAGTCTCACCGGGCAGTTCGCCGCCGTCGATGAAATCCTCACCGGGCGGGAGAACCTCATCCTGGTCGCCCGGCTCCGGCACCTCAAGGGCGCGGGCACGATCGCGGACGACCTCCTGAAGCGCTTCTCGCTGACCGAGGCGGGCGGCCGGCGTGTGGCGACGTACTCGGGTGGCATGCGCCGCCGCCTCGACATCGCGATGAGTCTCATCGGGAATCCGCCGATCATCTTCCTCGACGAACCGACCACGGGCCTGGACCCCGAGGGACGCATCGAGGTCTGGCAGGCCGTCAAGGAACTGGCCAAGGGCGGTACGACCGTCCTGCTCACCACCCAGCACCTCGAAGAGGCCGAGCACCTCGCCGACCGGATCGCGATCCTGCATGAGGGCCGCATCCTCGTGCACGGCACCCTCGACGAGCTCAAGCGGCTCCTGCCGCCGGCGAAGGTCGAGTACGTCGAGAAGCAGCCCACCCTGGAGGACGTATTCCTCACCCTCACCAAGGACAAGACCCTCACCAAGGACGGGGACAAGCGATGAACAGGCACTTCCTCGGCGACACCGCCGTCCTGCTGGGCCGTTCGCTGCGCCACATCGCCCGCAGCCCCGACACCATCATCACCACGGTCGTCACGCCGATCGTGATGCTGCTGCTGTTCGTGTTTGTGCTCGGCGGCGCAATCGAGACCGGTACCGATTCGTACGTCAACTATCTGCTGCCGGGCGTCCTGTTGATCACGATCGCCTCGGGTATCGCCTACACCGCGTACCGACTCTTCGGGGACCTGCAGGGCGGCATCTTCGAGCGATTCCAGTCCATGCCGATCGCCCGGTCCGCGGTGCTGTGGGCGCACGTCCTGACCTCGCTGGTCGCCAACCTCATCTCGCTCGCGGTGGTCGTCCTCGTCGCCCTCATCATGGGCTTCCGTACGGGGGTAGGCCTGCTGGGATGGCTGGCGGTCACCGGGATCCTGGTGCTGTTCATCCTGGCGCTGACCTGGCTCGCGGTGATCCCTGGACTCACCGCGAAGACCGTGGACGGTGCGAGCGCGTTCTCCTACCCGCTGATCTTCCTGCCGTTCATCAGCTCGGCCTTCGTGCCCACCGCGTCGATGCCCGGCCCGGTGCGCGCGTTCGCCGAGCACCAGCCGGTGACCTCGATCGTGAACTCGATCCGGGCCCTGTTCACCGGTCAGCCGGTCGGCAGCGGCATCTGGACCGCCCTGGCCTGGTGCGTCGGCGTCCTCGTCGTCGGCTACGTGTTCGCCAACCTGACCTACCGTCGCAGAACCTCTTGAGCAGGGCAGGATCAGAGGCATGCTGACGATCGGGCAACTAGCGGCGTACGCCGGCGTCACGGTGCGGGCGGTGCGCCATTACCACCAGATCGGGCTATTGCCGGAACCGGAACGCGATTCTTCCGGTTACCGGCGGTACGGTGCGATGGCCGTGGTGTCCCTCATCAAGATCCGCACCCTCGCCGACGCCGGCGTGCCGCTGTCCCAGATCGACTCGCTGCTGCGGGCCGATGCGCCGTCCTTCGCCGAGGCGGTCCAGCGGATCGACACCCAGCTGTCGGATCAGATCGCCCGTCTGGAGAACAGCCGCAAACAGATCGGGCAACTCGCTGCCGGTGACAGCGCGGCGCTTCCGCCGGAGGTCACCTCCTATCTCGACCGGCTCCGGGAGCTCGGAGTGTCCGCGCGGATGGTGGAGGCCGAGCGCCACGGCTGGATCATCGTCGCGGCCCGCTGGCCGGACGGCATCCGTGACTGGATGCCGGCGAAGTTCGCGGAACTCGAGAACCCGCGCATGGTGCGGCTCTACCGGATCCTGTCGGAGGTCTTCGGGAGCGAGGCAGTCAACGACACTCTTCTGACGGAGGCCGCCGACATCATGGCCGAGATGGCCGAAGAGGCCGATCCCACCGGCGAGATGGTCGGACCGGACGACGATCTGCCGTTCGACCTTGTCGACGCACTAGCCGACGAGTGGGACCCCCGGGCGCGGCGGATGCGGCAGCTGATGCGCGAGCGCGGCTGGAACGGCTGGATCCGGATGGAAAGACTGCCGGAGCGGCCTGGCTGATGGAACGAAGTTCAGGCGTCGATTCGGTCTGGCTCTAACGCGTCTGCCGGAACCGCCCATCCCATTGCTGCGGCCAGACGCTAAATCGCGGGGGCGGTCTGCCGATGAGGCGATCATGGGTCTCACGTGGGCCGAGATTGCCCAGGCGCTGGTCGGTGGCCTCGCGGGCGTTCTTGGCGTGTACGCGGTGCAGGACGTGCTCACCCGGCTCCGCGAGACCGGAAGGTGCCCGGAGCGCTGGCGGCAGCATCGGTGAAGGCTGCCCCGCAAGGCAGCCTTCCCCCCGATATTGCGGTTCACGCCGCGGCCAGAGCCTCCGTCGGTGCCAGCCGAGCCGCCCGGATCGCCGGATACAACCCGGCAATCGCGCCGATCACCAGCGTCGCTCCGACCCCGCCGGCCAGCGCCCACACCGGCACGACCGTAGGCCACGTCTGTGTGAGCGCGTAGAGGCTCGTCACCGCATACCCGAGCACCACCCCCGCCGCCCCACCCAGCAGGGACAACAGCAGCGACTCGGTCACGAACTGGGTCCGGATCTGTCCCCTGGTCGCCCCGAGGGAGCGGCGCAGCCCGATCTCCGCGCGGCGTTCGAGCACCGAGATGACCATCGTGTTGGCGACGCCGATGCCGCCGACCAGCAGGGCCACCGCGCCCAGGCCGAGCAGCAGGGCGGTGAACGTGGCGTTGGCCGCTCGCCGGGCCGTCAGCGCGTCGGACGGGCGGGACACGGTGACCTCGTCG
>DASWMR010000106.1:0-4236 GCA_036399635.1 Actinoplanes sp.
TGATCACCGAGGCGGACCGGTCTCTGGTCGCCGACGACGGTGGCACGGTTGTCGGCCATACCACCGCGCAGACCCGCGAGCTGACCGTGCCCGGCGCGGTCGTCCCGGCCGCGCATGTCACCGGCGTCGCGGTGGCGCCCACCCACCGGCGGCGCGGGCTGCTGACCGCGATGATGCGGCGCCAGCTGACCGAGATCGCCGACGCCGGGGCCGAGCCGATCGCGGTTCTCTGGGCGAGCGAGACCTCGATCTACCCGCGGTACGGGTACGGCCCGGCCGCCGCCCGCCTGCGGCTGAACGTGATGACCCGGGAGGTCCGGCTCACTGAGCCGGCGGTAGCGGCCGGACGGCTACGTCTGATCAAGCCGGGCGAGTCGCGGGAAGTGCTGACCGCGGTGCACGAACGGCTGCGCGGCGAGCGGGTCGGCTGGTCCAGCCGACCCGACTACTGGTGGCGCTATCTGCTGGCCGACCCGGAGAGCGCCCGGCACGGCGCGACCGACCTGCGCGGGGTGCTGCTGGACGGACCGGACGGCCCGGTCGGGTACGCCTTGTGGCGGGTCAAGAGCCGCTGGAACGAGCACGGCCCGGACGCCCAGGTGCAGGTGCGCGAGGTCGTGGCGGCCGACTCGGCGGCGTACGCGCAGCTGTGGGGTTTCCTGTTCGGCATCGACCTGGCCCGCTGGGCGACGTACGAGTTCGCCGCCCTGGACGAACCGCTGCAGTACCTCGTGGACGAGCCCCGCCGGCTGGGCCGGGCCTACCTCGACTCGCTCTGGATCCGGCTGATCGACCTGCCCACCGCGCTGGAGGCCCGGCGGTACACGGCACCGCTCGACGTGGTGCTGGAGGTCACCGACCCGCTGCTCACCCGGAATTCCGGACGTTGGCGGCTGACCGGCGGCGACGGCAAGACCACCTGTGTCCGTACCGGGGACCAGCCGGATCTGGCCTGCACGGTCACCGAGCTCGGCGCGGCGTACCTGGGTGGCACCTCGCTCGCCGCGCTGGCCGCCGCCGGCCGGGTGCGGCAGCTCACCGACAATCTGCCGTCGGTGGCCTTCGGCTGGAACCGCCAGCCCAACCCGATCGAGGTGTTCTGAGCGCCCCGGCGGCGGTACGGTCGGCGACATGGCTGAGCCCGAACGCCGACGCCGTCGCCTGCGTCCCCCCTCGTCGGCCGCAGCGTCGGCCCCCGAGCCGACCGCCGCGGAGGCGCGAAACGAGCCGGCCGTAAGCGCCGAACCGGCGGTCACCCCGGCACCGCCGGCGGCGGAGCCTGCCCGGCCCACCCGGCCGCCCGCCGCCCGGCGACCCGGCCCCGGTGGCCCGGACGGCGACCGGGAGGGTGAACGCGGCCTACGCGGCCTGGTGGGATCCGGGTCCTCGCAGGTGAGCGTGGGTGCCGCGTTGCGCGCCCGGGACGCCGCGCGGCCGACCGACGAGCAGCTGGCCGAGGCCGACGAACACCTCGTGGTGGTGCGACGCAACTGGATGCCCCGGGAGGAGCTCCCTCGGGGCCGGCCCTGACCGCTCAGGAGGCGGGCAGCTCGGGCAGCTTGCGTCCGCGCTCGTAGTCGGCGAGCTGGGCGATCCGGCGGGCGTGCCGCGGGTTGCCGGAGAACGGGGTGGCCAGGAACGCCTCGACGAACGCGGTCGCCTCATCCAGGGTGTGCTCCCGGGCGCCGATCGCGATGACGTTGGCGTCGTTGTGCTGCCGGGCGAGCTGGGCGATCTCGACCCGCCAGGCCAGCGCTGACCGGACGCCCTCGATCTTGTTGGCGGCGATCTGCTCGCCGTTGCCGGACCCGCCGATGACGATGCCCAACGAACCCTCGTCGGCCACCACCTTGGCACCGGTGTGCAGGCAGAACGGCGGGTAGTCGTCCTCCGGGTCGTAGACGTGCGGCCCCACGTCGACGACGTCGTGTCCCTGCTTGATCAAGTGGTTGACGAGATGCATCTTCAGCTCGTAGCCGGCGTGGTCAGAACCCAGGTAGACGCGCATGCTCGAAGTCTCTCAGAAGGTGTTGATCTTAGAACGTCAACGCCGCGCGAAGGGCGGACGCGACCTGGTCGGTGGCGGCCCGCGCGGCATCGATCACCGCGAGCTTGCGGGCGAAGCCGTGGTTGACCCCCATGTAACGGGTGTGCACCACCGGTACGCCCGCGGCCTGGAGAGCGTCGGCGTAATCGGCACCCTCGTCGCGCAGCACGTCGTACTCGGCCGTGATCATCAGGGTGGGCGGCATCCCGGTCAGGTCCGCCACGGCGAGCGGAGCGACGTCCGGGGTGAGCCGCTGCGCGGGGTCCGGGACGTACGTCTGCCAGGCGAGCCGCATCGCGGCCCGGTCCAGCCCGTACTCCCCGACCTCGTCGTACGACTCGGCGGACGTCAGCGGGTCGAGCGCCGGGTAGATCAGCACCTGGAAGTCGAGTGGCGTGCCGGCGTCCCGCTGCCGGCGCGCGGCCACCGTGGCGAGCTGGCCGCCCGCGCTGTCCCCGCCGATCGCCAGCCGGGACGTGTCCACCCCCAGGTCGGCGCCGGACGTGCGCAGATAGCCGAGCACCGCCTCGGTGTCGTCGAGCGCCGCCGGGAAGACGTGCTCGGGGGCGAGCCGGTACTCCACCGACAGCACCGCACAGCCGGACCGGTCGGCGATCCGCCGGCAGACCCGGTCGACGGTCGCCACGCTGCCGTAACACCAGCCCCCGCCGTGCAGGTAGACGAAGACCGGCGCGTCGGTGCGGGTCGCGTACAGCCGGGCCGGCACCCCACCGGCGTCCACGTCGACCACCACCGGCAGCGGCAGCGCCGGGCCGGTCTCGACGTCGATCGCCTCCTCCATCGCCCGCCGCAGGTACTGCAGGTGCTCGTGCGGATCGGCATCGAGGAGCTCCGCCGGCGGCCGCGGACGAAGCGCGGCCGCGGCGATTATTTGAGGATTTAGTGCCATTTTAGGGTGGTGGGTGGGGTGGTTGGACGGGGATTCAGTGCTGCCATGTCGGGCCGCTCAGCGATAGTCGAGCTGCGCGAGGACCAGGCCACCTCGGGCCTTCGGGATGAACCAGGTGCTCTTGCGCGGCAGTTTGTGCCGCTCGAGGTTCACCGTGACGAAGTCGTCGACGCTGACCGGAGCGATCAGCACGGCCAGCTCGGCGCGGGCGGCGTCGACCTCGCCGCGCAGCCAGTCGGCCGGGTAGTCGCCACCGATGTAGGAGATCCGCTTGTCACCCGGGTCGAGGCCCAGGGCGTCGCGCAACAGCACCCGCTCGACCAGCGCGTGGTCCAGGTTCTCCACCTCGTCGAGCTGGGTGTCCACCGGCAGACCCAGCGTGAAGGTGCGGCCCGCGGCGTACATCTCGATGGTGCCCTTGACCGGGATTCGCGCCGGGCGCGGCACCTCGCTGACCGTCGCACCGGCCGCGCGGAGCCGGGCGAGCAGCTCGTCGAGCGGCATCGGCAGCTCGCTGACCAGGCGGTTGTAGGGCTGGATCGCGATCGACGCGGGCGTGGTGATAACCGCGAGGAAGCGGGGCAGACCGCCGGTCTGCGCGGCCAGGCTCCGGTGGTTGCCGTCGGCGACCACCAGCTCGCCGCCGCCGGCCAGGGCGGTGAGCTCGTCCTGCCGCGGGCCCGGGCCGACCGCCCAGAGCGCGTGCGTCCGCCCGCTCTGGTCGATGTCGGTAACCACGGGCTCACCCGCCGCCTCGACCGCTGCCGCGAGGGCCGCGTGCAACTCGTCACCCTTGGCGGTCTGCAGCAGCAGTACGGGCGAGAGCAGCGTCCCCAGCGCCTCGGCCAGGGCGACCCGTTCCCGGACCTTGGCGATGAACACTTCCTCGTTCCGGATGACCAGTCCCGGCTCGTCCGCGGTGGCCGAGATCTGGTCGGTGTCGACCAGGCTCCACAGGCCGTACGCGGCCGGCTCGCCGGGTGTCGTGATCCGGTACAGCACCACGACCTGCTCGGCGGGGGCGTAGCTGCCCTCGGCGCGCTCCAGCGCGAGCCGGGCCACCGCGTCCGGTAGGGCCTCGGTGAACGACTTCCCCACCGTCTCCGGAGCCAGATGCGGCATCTCGATCGCGAGCGCGCTGTGCGGATTGGCCGCGATGATCGCGGTGATCTCTGCGTCGTCGGCGAATTCGTCGTAGTTCTGGGCGCCGGTACCGCCGGTGGTGAGCCACGCGCGGCTGATCGGATGCACGACCGTCATGGCGGCAACTTACCGGGCT
>DASWMR010000107.1:0-12334 GCA_036399635.1 Actinoplanes sp.
GTGTGAACAAGCCCATCCTCGGGGTGCGGCCTATGGTGTCGGTGTGACGGGATGGCGCTCTGCGATGATTACCGGGCTGTACGGGGCGGACGGCTTCTTCGTGCGCGAGCAGGACGAGCCGGGCGCGCATTTCCGCACCAGCGTGCACGCCTCGCCGCTGTTCGCCGGGGCACTGCTGCGGCTGATCGAGCGGGTCGACGCCGCGCTCGACCGGCCCGAGGTCTTCGACCTGGTGGACGTCGGCGCCGGCCGCGGCGAGTTGCTCGGCGCCCTGGTCGGGCTGCTGCCGGACGACCTGGCCGGGCGGGCCCGACTCACCGGCGTCGAGGTCGCGCCCCGGCCGTGCGGGCTGGACCCGCGGATAGCCTGGCGGTCGGATGTGCCGGACGGCGTGGTGGGCCTGCTGGTGGCCACCGAGTGGCTGGACAACGTGCCGCTCGACGTGGCCGACCTGGACGATGCCGGCCGGCTGCGCCGGGTGCTGGTCGACCCGGCCACCGGCGAGGAGTCGCTGGGCGGCCTGGTCGACGCGGCCGACGAGTTCTGGCTCCGGCGCTGGTGGCCCGAGCCGGGCCGGGTCGAGATCGGCTGGCCGCGCGACGCCGCCTGGGCCGACGCGGTGCAGCAGGTCCGGCGCGGGTGTGCGCTGGCCGTCGACTATGGGCACCTGCGCGCCGAACGGCCCCGGTTCGGCACACTCACCGGCTTCCGGGGCGGGCGACAGGTGCACCCCGTGCCGGACGGGAGTTGCGATGTCACGGCGCACGTGGCGGTCGATGCGGTGGCGGCCGCGGCCGGAACTCCGTACCAGATCGTCTGCCAGCGGGAGGCGCTGAAAGCGCTCGGTGTGCACGGCGCGAGGCCATCGCTTGATCTCGCCCGGGTTGATCCAGCGGCCTATCTGCGTGGGCTGGCCGCCGCCGGAGCCGCCGCCGAGCTCACCGAGCCGGACGGCCTGGGCGGGCACTGGTGGTTGCTGCACACGATCGGCATCGAGCAGCATGGGAGCATGCTGCTGTGACCCATCCAACCACCCCACCGCCGCCCGTATCCGGACCAAAGACTGAACTGACGGTCGGGGTCGGTGCGGGTCTCGAGACGGCGGACATGGTCCTCAACATCGGGCCGCAGCATCCGTCCACGCACGGCGTTCTCCGGCTGAAGCTGCACCTGGACGGCGAGCGCGTGGTGTCCTGCGAGCCGATCGTCGGCTACATGCACCGCGGCGCCGAGAAGCTGTTCGAGGTGCGCGACTACCGGCAGATCATCGTGCTGGCCAACCGGCACGACTGGCTGTCCGCGTTCTCCAATGAGCTCGGTGTCGCGCTCGCCGTCGAGCGGCTGATGGGCATCGAAGTGCCCGAGCGCGCGACCTGGCTGCGGATGGCGCTGGCCGAGCTGAACCGGGTGCTCAACCACCTGATGTTCCTCGGCTCCTACCCGCTGGAGATCGGCGCGATCACCCCGATGTTCTACGCGTTCCGCGAGCGCGAGGTCCTGCAGGCGGTGATGGAGGAGGTCTCCGGCGGACGGATCCACTACATGTTCAACCGGGTCGGCGGCATCAAGGAGGAGGTCCCGGCGGGGTGGATCGGCCGGGCCCGGCAGGCGATCGCGACGGTGCGCAAGCGGCTGCCCGACCTCGACCACCTGATCCGAAAGAACGACATCTTCCTGGCGCGGACCGTCGGGGTGGGCGTGCTGTCGGCGGCCCAGGCCGCGGCCTACGGCGCGTCCGGGCCGGTGGCGCGGGCCAGCGGACTCGACATCGACCTGCGCCGCGACGAGCCCTATCTGGCGTACGACCAGCTGGATGTGCCCGTGGTGACCAGGACCGCCGGTGACTGTCATAGCCGGTTCGAGGTACTGCTCGACCAGGCGTACGTGTCGCTGGACCTGGCTGAGGAGTGCCTCGACCGGGTCAGCCGGA
The DNA here is from genome assembly GCA_036399635.1 of Actinoplanes sp. Classification (GTDB taxonomy): domain Bacteria; phylum Actinomycetota; class Actinomycetes; order Mycobacteriales; family Micromonosporaceae; genus Actinoplanes. The sequence continues at coordinate 1,931 of DASWMR010000107.1, forward strand.
TCTCCGGGCCGGTCAACGTGCGGCTGCCCAAGGTGGTGAAGGCGCCGGAGGGGCACACCTACGCGTGGACCGAGAACCCGCTCGGCATCAACGGGTACTACCTGGTGTCCCGCGGCGAGAAGACGCCGTGGCGGTTGAAGCTGCGCACCGCCTCGTACGCGAACGTGCAGGCGCTGGCCACGCTGATCCCGGGCTGCCTGGTGCCGGATCTGATCGCGATCCTCGGCTCGATGTTCTTCGTCGTGGGCGACATCGACAAGTAGCCGCGGCCCGGCCGGCGGTTACCGGCGGGTGCGCCGGGTGCCGTAGCCGGGCGCCGAGCCGTAGGTCGGTGCGTAGTGGTCGGCCGGTGCCGGCTCCGGGTGGCCGCCGTACGCGGCGAAGTCGGCGGGTGTCCCGACGTTGGTGTCGTTGGCCGACGGGCGGTGCCGCCGGGCGCGATACTGCGCGTCGGCGTCGATCGGCGGGGACGGGTCGGCATAGCCGGCGCCCGGCTGGTCGTAACCGGTCGCCCGGTAGTCGGCCGGCTCGTATCCGGATGCGGCATTACGGCCCCCGGCCGGGCCATACCCGTCGCCGTAGCCGTTGTAGTCGTCCGCGTCGTAGCCGGTGGCGGGTGAGCCATAGGGGGTGCCCTTGGACCCGTACGTGTTACCGCCGGCCGGATAACTCCCGCCGGTGTCGGCGTAGCCGGGGTCGAGGTAGCCGGCGGTGTCCACATAGCCCGTGCTGGCCCCGAAGTCGCCCTCCAGGGCCTCCGGGCGGCCGTAGGTCACGCTGCCGGAACCGGCGGCGTAGTCGCGCGGCTGCATCGCGGGCACCGAGGCCGAGCCGCGCTGCCGGGGAATCGGGCTCGCCTGGGCCGGCTGATCCTCGAACAGCCCGCCGAAGAAGCCAGACTCCTCCGGCGGCTGCCCATAGGAGTACCCACCAGTCGCCTCGGCCGGCTGGCCATAGCCGGACGCCTCCGCCGGCTGGCCGTAGCCGGACGCCTCGGCGGGCCGGACGTAGAAGGAGCCGGAGGATTCGACGGACGGGCTGTAGAAGGAGCCGGACGTGTCGGCGGACGGGCTGTAGAAGGTGCCGGACGTTTCGACGGACGGCGATGCGCCCGCTCCGGCGCCGCCGCCGAACTCGGCCCGCATCTCGCGACGGAGCGCGGCCACCTTGCCGGCGACGCGCTCCTCGATCTCGGCCTGTTGGCGGGCCGGATCGCGTTGCCGCAACAGGGCAACCCCGATCAGCGCGACACCGACCGCAGTCAGCAGCACGGCCGTGGAATCGTGGCCCAGCAGCGCGATCACCGCTGCCAACGAGGCCAGCACCACAGCCGCCCAAACGAGCTTGCGCGTGTTTTGCCCCGTCACGGGCTCCCGGTCCGGCATGGGCGCTGATGTTACCCAGAGTGTGGCCTGGGCGAAATGGGCAAGCGCCGGGCGGTAAACAGCAGAATCCCGGCACTTGCCCATCGAATCGGTCAACCCGTGGCGAGCACCGGGTCCGAGCTGAAGACCAGACCCACGCTGACCGTGCCCTGCTTCAGGCCGCTCTGGGTGAGCGGGCCACCCGAGTCCAGGGAGGCGAACTTGCCGGCCTGGAAGTTGTAGAGGGTAACCAGGCCCTGCTGGCACTTCGGCCGCTGCGGGCACTCCGCCGGACCGCCCAGCACGGTCGCCGCGCCGGAGCACTTGGCGGCCAGGTCGGACAGCGTCTTCACGCCGTACTTGTCGGAGAACGCCGTCGTGGTGGCGAACGCGTTCTGGTCCTGCGCCTGCGACGGGGAGCCGAAGACCAGGCCGGCCTTGTCGCCGAGCTCCTTGAGGGCGGCGACCGTGGTGTCCAGCTCGGCAGAGGACGGGTCCTTGGCGTCCTTGCCGTTGAGCTTGCCGTTGAGGAACGTGGTGAGGGTCGCCGCGTACTCCGGGATGACGTCGATGTCACCCTTCTCCAGCGCGGGCTCGTAGAGCTCGCGGTTGCCGATCGTCTGAACCTTGACCGTGTAGCCGGCCGCGGTCAGCGTCTGCGCGTAGATCTCGGCGAGCGTGGTGCTCTCACTGAAGTCGGCCGCGCCGACGGTGATGTCGCCGCCCTTGCCCTTGGTCAGGCCAGCGGTGATCGTGTTGGCGGTCAGGAATTCCGTTGCCGCATCCTTCGACGACTTGCGGTCGATGTTGACCGCCTTGTTCAGCGCGATGAGCTTTGTCGTGTCGAGCGCCGCGGACACCTTGTCCAGCGCCGCGATCAGCTCCGGCGACGAGGACTTCTTGTTGATCGCGGGGAGAACATTGTCGGTGTTCTGCAGCTTCTTGTCGTCGGTGAGGGCCACCAGGGTGTCGCCCGCGACCGGCGCGCAGCCCTGGCCGGTGGCCGCCGACGGCGGCGCTTCGGTACCGGATGAGCCGGCGTTGCCACAGCCGGCGAGAACGACGACGGCTGTCGAGGTGGCAGCCATCATGAGCAGGTGTCGACGCATTACTGCCGCCTTCTGTGTCCCGGCGTGGCCACCGCGGCCAGCCGCGTTTCCGACGGGCAGCCAGAACCGCGATGCCCGTTCGATGCTCTGCAAGGTCTACCCGCTGGGTATGACAAGTGTGCGGAAAGATGCTGGTCCGTTACCCGGCCGGGGCGACCTCGGATGGCCGCGATCGGCGTGCGGACCGCAGCGGACGCGGTGTGACCAGGCGTTGTAAGCCGGCGAGCAGCCCCTCCACCAGCAGAGCGAGGATCACCACAATGATGCCGCCGGCGACGATCTGATTGCCGCCGACGCCGATCCCGAGACCGAAACCGGCGCTGATGATCTCGCCGAGACCACCACCGTTCACGAACGTCGCCAGCGCCGCGGTCGCCACCACCTGGACCGCCGCTGTCCGCAGGCCGGCCGCCAAGTAGGGGACCGCCAGCGGCAGCTCGACCTGGCGCAGCACCTGCCAGCCGGAGAGCCCCATCCCGCGGGCTGCCTCCCGGGTCTCCGGGTCGATCGAGCGCAGCCCCGTGTACGCGTTCGCGAGCAGCGGTGGCACCGCGAACACGGCCAGCGCCACGATCACCGGTCGCTGGCCGAAACCGAGCGGGGTGAGCGGCAGGATGGTCAGCAGCGCCAGGGTCGGGATCGCCAGGGTCAGGTTGGCGACCGTGATCACCGCCGCGCCCCCCCGGCCGCGGTGCCCGAGCCAGATGCCGATCGGCCAACCGACCGCACAGCCGATCAGGACGGCCCAGAAGGTGATCTGCAGGTGCTCGGTCAGCCGTTCGGCGATGCCGCCGGGGTTCGTCCAGTTGAGCGGGTCGTTGAGCCAGACCACGGCGTCGGCGAAGTAACTCATGCGGCACGCCCCCTGCTCCACGGGGTCAACAGCCGACCGAACCCGGCGATGGCCAGGTCGAGGAGCAGCGCCAGCGCGACGCAGAGGATCGTGCCGGTGAGGATCTCGGCCTTGTAGAAGTTGTTCCGGAAGCCGGCCAGGATCAACGAGCCGAGCCCGCCCCGGCCGATCAGCGAACCGACCGTGACCAACGCCACGGTGGAGACGGTGGCCAGCCGCAGCCCGGTGATGACGCCGGGCAGCGCGAGCGGCAACTCGACCCGCCACAACCGGCCGAATTTTCCGTAGCCCATCCCGGTCGCCGCCTCCCGCACCTCCTCGGGCACCTGGGTCAGCCCGGTGAGCGAGTTGCGCACGAGGACGAGCAGCGCGTAGAGCACCAGGGCGATCAGGACCGGGGTGTCCGTCGTGGTGCCGAGCAGCGGCGCGAGCAGGGCCAGCAGGGCGAGCGACGGGATCGTGTAGAGGACGCCGGAGAGTGCAAGAATCGGGCCGGTCAACGGTTTGATCCAGTAGGCGAGGACGGCGAGCGGCAGGGCGACAATCAATGCCACGATCACTGCCCGGGCGGTGAGACCGGCGTGGTACTGCACGGCGTCGCGCAAAGTGTCGGCGTTGTCATGCACGTACTGCCAGGAGAACCACGGATTTCCCGGCCCGTCATCGGCGGGTGCGGCCAGCGGCAGGGCAGCCGCCGGGCCCCACGACAGGAAGGACATACGTGGACGCTACCGCGATCAATGACGCCGGGGGCGCCCGCAGCGCGGCATCGATCACTCTCGAGAACGTCGGCAAGACCTATCCGGACGGCACCGTCGCGGTCGGCGACTTCAGCCTGGCGGTGGCGGCCGGCGAACTGGCCGTGCTGATCGGGCCCTCCGGCTGCGGCAAGTCCACCATCCTCCGCATGATCAACAGGCTGATCGAGCCGTCCGCCGGCCGCATCCTGATCGACGGCCGGAACGTGCTGGAGCAGGATTCGACCGAACTCCGCCGGCACATCGGCTACGTGATCCAGAACGTCGGGCTGTTCCCGCACCAGAACATCCGGACCAACATCGGCACCGTCCCGCGCCTGCTGGGCTGGGACAAACCCCGCATCGCGGCCCGCGCCGACGAACTGCTCGAGCTGGTCGGGCTCGACCCGGCCCGGTACGCGAAGCGCTATCCGCACGAGCTCTCCGGCGGCCAGCGGCAGCGGATCGGGGTGGCCCGGGCGCTCGCCGCCGACCCGTTGGTGCTGCTGATGGACGAGCCGTTCTCCGCGGTCGACCCGATCGCCCGCGGCCGGCTGCAGGAGGAGTTCCTCCGGCTGCAGGCCACCGTGCGCAAGACGATCGTGATGGTCACCCACGACATCGACGAGGCGGTCCGGCTGGGCGACCGCATCGCGGTGCTGGGCGAGGGCGGCCGGCTGATGCAGTACGCCGCCCCGGCCGAGCTGCTCAGCCGACCGGACTCGGCGGCGGTCGGTGACTTCGTCGGCAGTGACCGCGGCATCCGGCGCCTCGCGGTGACCCTGGCGCGGGACGCGATGCGGCCGCTCGACTCGGACTTTGCGACTGACGGCCGGCCCACCATCGGCGCGGCCGGCACGCTCTACGACGCGCTGGCGGTGCTGCTCACGGTCGAGTCGCCGCAGGTCGTCGTGGTCGACGACGGGCAGCCGATCGGCCTGCTCTCCCGAGAGTCGATCTTCGACGTGCCGGAGCGCGAGGCCGAGGCGACCGTCTGAGCCACCGGCGTACGGCTCGATCGGCTCGGACCGGGTGGAAGGCGCAGGTCGGGCTCTCGCGGTGCCGCGCGCCTGAAATCGTCCTTCTCAGTGTTTCTGCAGGTAGTCGATGAAGGCCGCCCGCAGCAGCGGCTCCTGCTCGCCGTACCCGTGCCCCTCGAGTTCGCGCCAGAGCGCGGCGGCTTCCTCGATGGCCGGGCCGATCGAGTTCGGCGCGCCGTCCAGGGCGGCCGCGTCGTCAGAGTCGGGCAAGTGCTTGACCACCGACCAGAAGAAGCCGATGTCGTGGTGCTGCCGGGCCAGCGCGAAGGCCCGGTCACGCAGCTCCTCGGTGGGCAGAGCGTCCAGCTCGGCGAAGGTCGGGGAAGTCATGCCGGCAAGCATAGGACGACCGGCCGGACGGCTCAGCGGGAAGATCCCCAAGGTCCTTCATCCCAGCGGACCGGGCGGCTCTCGGGGGTGCCCGTCGACCACGCCTCGGGCAGGTCGGGCGTCCAGTTGGGGGAGCCCGCGGCGGATGCGGCGGTCCACTCCTCGACGGGCGGGGGCAGCGGGCGCCCGTACGTCTCCACCAGCCGGGTGACGATCAAGCCGCCACCGACCATGGCGGCCGCGATCGCGAAGAGGGCGATGCCGAGGTCCCGGCGGCCGGCGTAGTCGAGGAACAGGGTGAGCGCGGCGACCGCGAACAGGGTGCCGAAGATGCCGCCACGCCGGCCGTAGGCGCTGGTTCCGGCGACCATGGCGAGGCCGAGCGCGATGCCGGTCCACTCCAGGCCGGTGCCCGGCACGATCGGCTCGGCCGACTGCGCGGCGATCAGGATGCCGGCGGCCGCGGCGAACACCGAGGAGAGCACCAGCGAGCCGATCACCGGCAATGCGGCGCCCACCCCGCGCCGGGCGGCCGCGTCACCGTGCCGCCGCGACCGGCCGAGCCACCGGCGCACCGGTGCGACCGTGCCGAGCGCGCCACCCAGCACGGCCAGCAGGGCGAAGCCGCCGAAGAGGAAGAACGCCTGGCCGGTCGGGTCGAAGTTGCCCTGCACCGTGACCGGGTCGAGCCGCAGCTGGACGAAGACGATCACGCCGAGCGTCGCGGCCAGCGTCGCGGCCCAGCCCGGCACGTGCAGCACGACGATGAGCAGGCCGACCGCCACAGCGCCGGCCGCCGCGATAGCCAGTGCCGGCACGGCCGACCGCACCAGGCCCTGGTCGCCCTGCTCGGCGTAGTGCATGGCGGCGGCCAGGGCGATCGGGCCGAGTGCCAGGTTCGGCGCGCCGGCCCGCAAGGTCAGCCCGGCGCCGAGGGTGAGCAGGCCGAGCCAGGCGCCGTTGACGAGCAGGTTGTCGAGGGCCGGACGCTGGACCGTGCCGGGATCGAGGCGCCAGAGCAGGACGCCGACCGCGGCCGCGGCGAGCAGCAGCACGAATTCCCACCCGAGATGGATGCCGAGCCGGTCAGGGCCGTCCTCGTCGAACACGACCGGTCGCTCGGCCGAGGAGTCGGCGGCCTCTTCCTCGGCTCGGCGACGCTGCTCGGCCGCGGCGATCGTATGCGACCGGTAGGCGGACGGGTCGGGCTGTTCTTCTCGCCGCCGGTACGTCGTCTCGTCGTACGCCATCGTCGCGCCTCCTCGTGTGCGCCTTCGTGCGGTCGAGACGCACGCCGAACTCCGGGCGCAATGCCCGTGCACTGAGCATACGGATACGAGATGGTCTCAGTTCAAGGCCGACATTGAAGTTGATCAGTACGAATGTGGGGACAGATCCGGACCGCCCTGGCCGGTCTCGTCCGGCTGCTTCGGAATGCGACATGCGCGTTCCAGCCAGAACGCCGCGCCGATCAGTGCGGCCGCCGCGAGCAGGCCACCCACCGCGGGCGGCAGGTCGTCGCGGGCGGCGTCGGTCGGCTCCATCGCGAGCCAGGTGACCAGGCCCACCGAGAAGCCCGCGTAAATCGCCCCGACCAGCGAGGACGCCTTGGCCAGCGCGACATAGCGGGCCACCGCGAGCGGGTCGGCCGGGATCGTGCCGGGCCGGCGCTGGATGCGGGCCGCGGTGTTCTGCGCCAGCAGACCCTCGGCGAGCGCCAGCACGGCCAGCACGAGTGCCGGGGACCAGGGCAGGTCGGGCAGTGCCGAATAGGTGAAGCTGAGCAGCAGCCAGCCCAGCGCGGCGGCGGCCAGGCCGGCGATCACCAGCACCGAGACACTGGTCGGGCGCATCGACGGATCCGACTTCGGCGCCTGCGGATTGCTGCTCACCTGTCCGACTCTAATGCTCAGCGATCCGATTCGAGCGCTCGCGTATCCGGCTCCAGGGTCAGCTCCGGCCGGGGCGTCAGGGCGTCGACGCCGGCCGCCAGCGCGGGTGCGTTCAGCAGGTCGGTGAGCCAACCGTGCCCGGGAAGCTGCCCGTACGGCTGGATGTCGATCCACGGGCGCAGCACGAAGGCGCGCTCGTGGGCCCGCGGGTGCGGGAGGGTGAGTTCCGGATCGTCGCTGAGCACCGGCTGGTCGTCGGCGTCCCAGACCGCGATGACGTCGACGTCCAGGGTGCGCGGGCCGAACCGGCGCTGCGGGTCGCGGACCCGGCCGGCGGCCGTCTCGGCGGCCCGGGCCCGGCTCAGCCAATCGCGCGGGCTGGCCGCCGGATCGACCACCAGGACCACCGCGTTCAGGTAGTCCGGCTGGTCGGGATCACCCCACGGCTCGGTCTGGTAGACGCCGGAGACCAGCACCACGCTCCGGCCGAGCAGCCGGACCGCGTCGCGGAGGTGCCGGTGACGGTCGCCGAGGTTGCTGCCCAGGGACAGGATCGCGCGGCTCATGACCGGCTCCGGCGCAGGGTGACCGCCACGTCGGCGAACTCGTGCGCGATCGGCGCCTGCGGTTTGTGGACGGCGACCTCGGCGGCGGCCACCCGCGGGTCGGTGAGACAGACGTCGAGCAGCCGGTCGGCCAGGGTCTCGAGCAGGTTGACCGGCGGGCCGCCGAGCACCGCCACCAACCGGTCGGCGAGCTCGCCGTAGTGCACGGTGTCGGCCACGTCGTCGCTGGCCACGGCCGGGGCGAGATCGAGGTCGAGCCGCACGTCCACGACGAAGTCCTGCCCGGCGACCCGCTCGAAGTCGTACACCCCGTGGTGGCCCCGGGCGCGCAGCCCGCTGAGCGTGATCTGTCCGGTCACGTACCGCTCCTCCTCTGATCCTGAAATTTGGGGGCGCCGGTGGCCTGCCAGACGGCGAGCGCGTCGGCCGTCCACCGCACGTCGTGCACCCGGACGCCCCAGGCGCCGGCGGCCACCGCGAGGACCGACGTGGCCAGGGTGGCGGCCTCGCGCTCGGCCACCGGGCGGGGTTGCCCGTCCGGACCGGCCAGCAGCCGGCCCAGATAGGTCTTGCGGCTGGCCCCGAAGAGCACCGGAAAACCCAGTTCGACGAGATCGGCGAGGTGCGCGCTGAGGGCCCAGTTGTGCTCGGCGGTCTTCGCGAAGCCGACGCCCGGGTCCAGGATGATCTGTCCCGGCGCGACACCCGCGGCGATCGCCTCGTCCACCCGGGCGCTCAGCTCGGCACGCACCTCGGCCACCACGTCGCGGTAGACGGCCAGCTCGGTCATCCGGCGAGAGTGACCCCGCCAGTGCATGAGGACCCACGGGCAGCCGGCAGCGGCCGCCAGCCCGGCCATCGCCGGGTCGGCCAGCCCGCCGGACACGTCATTGATCATGGAGGCGCCGGCGGCCAGCGCGGCGGACGCCACCGCGGCCCGGGTGGTGTCGATGCTCACCGGCACCCCGGCGGCGACCAGTCCATTGATCACCGGGACCACCCGGGCGGTCTCGGTGGACGCGTCGACCCGGTCGGCACCGGGCCGGGTGGACTCGCCGCCGACGTCCACGATGTCCGCACCCCAGTGGTGCAGAGCGATGCCGTGTGCCACAGCGGCGTCCACGTCGGTGAATCGGCCGCCGTCCGAGAAGGAGTCCGGAGTCACATTGAGGACACCCATCACGACTGGGTGATCTTTTTGGATTTCCACGTCCTTGACCTGGGAGTCTGCTGGCGGGGTCTGCACAAGAGGAGGGTACGGCCTCCGCGCTTGTCGAACATATGTACGATCCCTCGTGACTCATGTCATCCACGCAGTAACCTTGAGTAACAGTTCAGACGCTTGTAGCTAAGAAGGACGGCCCGTACTCTTCGGACTGGGCATCATGAAGAAACCGAAGAGAGCAGACGAGCATGGCAGTGCCCGAACAGCTCACTCGACGCAGTCGTCGAGACGTAGCACCATATGGGCGTTGTCGTGAGGTTTCACAACTGCAGCGTGTCCGGCTACCCCCGCCCGGGCACGGGGAGGTTTACCGATGATCGCCACCGAGCTCGCCCAGCAAGCCGCGGCAGCACTTCAGCAAGCCACGCTCGCCGCCCCGGAACCCAAGGGCATCGATACCGAAGGCATCGTCAAGTTCTTCGCCAGCAATATCGCGCCGATCCTGCTCGCGGTGCTCGGCGTGATCTTCATTGGACGAGCCAGCCGCGGTGAGATCTCCAAGGTGCTGACCAGTTCCGCGATCGCCATCGTCGGCCTGGCGTTCATCGCCGGAGCGGCCACCCTGTTCTTCGTCGGCGACTACATCATCAGCCTGATCTTCAACTGAGATGAGGCTTCGTACCGACGACGACATTTATCGGGCGCGCTTGGTTTACCTGGGGCCGCCCGGCTACACGCTGCCCATCCACCTGCCCTACGCGCAGTACGGGATGTTCGTCGGGTTGGTCCCGCTCTTCATGGTGATCCACTACCTGCTCACGTTCGACTTCGACGCGTTCCCGGCGTGGGAGATCGCGCTGGCGATGGTCACCACGTCGTACGTGTTCCGGCACGTGGATCCGGACCGTCCGGCCCGGATGGTCATCCGCACCGCGCTCACCGACTGGCGCCGCACCCGCGAGCCGGCCGTGGAGCAACGCGATCCGAGGCTTGTCGCCACTCGAATCCGGGTTCGGGAGGAGTTGGTATGACCAGTTTGATCGAGCGCGCCTGCGGGGCTGACGGATGACCGGTCCCCTTCCGCCCGGCGATCCCCGCGCGGAGGCTGCGGGGTCCGGCAGGCAGAGTAACGGTGTGCGTTCGGACAGCTACTCTTCGCCCGACTCCCCCGATGAGCCCGCCGAGGAGTTTGTTTTCGTCCCGGGGCACGGCTCGGTCGGTGTCTTTCAGGCACCGCAGCCGGTCCGGCCCCGCGGGCCCGCCGGCGACCCCGGCGCCGGCCAGGCGGGCAACGGGCCGGTCGACAGCACACTGGACATCGATTCACCGTTCCTCGATCTGTTCGGTG
>DASWMR010000108.1:0-1503 GCA_036399635.1 Actinoplanes sp.
CGACGAAGGTGCGGTAGGTGTGCAGCAGATCGGGATCGGGGGTGCCGGCATGCACGACGCCCTCGCGGATCTCGTCGCGGCAGATCGCCGGGCAGCCGACCGCGCGGGCCACGGCGTGCGCGAGGGTGGTCTTGCCCGCCCCCGGCGGCCCGCTGACGACGATCAGATGGGGCGCGTGATCGTCGGCCGAGCGGGAAAGGGACACACGCGATCGTAACAATGACGGCCGCGCCGGCTCCCAACGGCAAGCAGGGTGCGGGTCAGCTGGGAGCCAGGGCTTGGTTGGCGGCTACCCGTTCGGTGGTGGCCTGGGCCCAGCGGCCGGTCGTGACGATGCCCAACAGCAGGATCACCGCGCCCAGGGCCGCGATGATCCACCAGCCGGCGTGGCTGGCCTGGATGAAGTCTGGGCCGCCGGTGCTTGCGGAGACGACCGCCCCGATCACCGCGACGCCCAGTGCGCCGCCCACCTGGCGGCTCGTCGAGGCGATCGCGGCGGCCACGCCGGCCTGTTCCTTCGGCATGCCCGAGACGGCGGTGTTCGTGATCGGCGAGTTGACCATCGAGAAGCCGAAGCCGAACACCAGATAGCAGGCGATCAGCTGCCATCCGGGGGTGTCCGCGGTGAGCCGGGTCAGCGGCAGGATGCCGAGCACGAACGCCCCGCCGGCCAGCAGCAGCGGGAGGCGGGTGCCGCGGGCGCCGACCATCCGGCCGGAGAGCGGCGCGAAAAGCACGGTCATCGCGGCCATCGGCAGCGTGTAGAGGCCGGCGTGCAGGGCGGACAGGCCGCGTACGTCCTGCAGGTAGATCGTGTTGAGGAAGAGGAACCCGCCCAGCGCGGCGAACGCGCACACCGCGATGACGGTGGCGCCGCTGAACGGGGCGCTGCGGAAGAACCGCAGCTCGAGAAGGGGTTCCGTGCGCCGCGACTCGTTGGCGATCAGGGCGCTGAGGCACACCGCGCCGGCCACGAAACAACCCACGATCTCGTACGAGGTCCAGCCGGCCACCGGTCCCTCGATGATCCCGTACGTGGTCGTGGCCAGCACCAGGAGCACCAGCACCTGCCCCACCGGGTCGAGTCGGCGGGCGTGCGGCGCTCTGGATTCCGGGATGAAGCGGGCCGCCAGCAGGAACGCGGTGATGCCCACCGGCACGTTCAGCCAGAAGATCGACCGCCAGCTCAGCGAGTCCACCAGCAGGCCGCCGAAGAGCGGTCCGGCCGCCATGCTGAAGCCGACCACCCCACCCCACACGCCGATCGCCCGGGCCCGCTCCCGCGGATCGGTGAACGTGTTCGTGATGATCGACATGGCCACCGGGTTGAGCATCGAACCGCCCACCGCCTGCACCATCCGGAACGCGATGAGCCAGCCCAGGCTCGGCGCGACGCTGCACAGCAGCGACCCGACGGTGAACAGGGCCAACCCGGTCTGGAAGATCCGGCGCCGCCCAACCCGGTCGGCGGTCGACCCGGCCAGCACCAACAGGCTGGCCAAC
>DASWMR010000109.1:0-16655 GCA_036399635.1 Actinoplanes sp.
CAGGGCGATCTTGCCTTTGGCTCGACCGCGCGCTGGGCTTCAGGCGATCTTGCCTGCGGCAGCTTGCGGCTGTGGGTTGGGTTGTCTTGCGCTTTGACGATTGGGGGCCGGGGTGACCACGAGCGGCTGTGGAGCGTTTGATGCCGATCGTGGTCACCCCGGCCCTCAATCTCGCGTGTGAGCACGCTGCGGGTCTGGGGCGGGTTACTCACTGCTGGGTGCCTGGCGGGCTCTGCGGTCACCTGTGGGGTGGGTGGTCTGGCTGCCGCGGCTGTTGTAGCTGTCGGAGGTTCGGTCGGGCAGGCCAGGCTGAGTGGGTGCTTAAGCGAATAGTCCGCGCCGGTTGCGGTCCGAAGCCCCTACCTCCTGATTCGAAGGATCAGCGCGGGGCGCGGGGAACGGGGCGCGGGCGCGGAACGGGGGTTTGGAGTGCGGGGCGCGGGCGCGGGGAACGGGACGCGGGCGCGGGAAAGGGGGCTTGGAGCGCGGGGCGCGGGCGCGTGGAACGGGCTTGGGGCGCGGGGTGCGGCTGGGCGGTCGCCGTGAGGGCGTCGAGTTCGCCGGCGGTGGTGGTGGCGGGCTGTTGGTCAGGAAGCGGCCCGGGGTGCGTACATGATCACGGCGACGCCGATCAGGCAGATCGCGGCGCCGATTAGGTCCCACCGGTCGGGGTGGAACTTGTCGACCACCATGCCCCAGGCGAGGGAGCCGGCGACGAAGATTCCGCCGTAGGCAGCGAGGATCCGGCCGAAGTTTGCGTCGGGTTGCAGTGTGGCGACGAAGCCGTAGGCGCCCAAGGCAAGGACACCGGCGGCGATCCACCACAGGCCGCGATTCTCGCGCCAGCCTTGCCAGATCAGCCAGGCGCCGCCGATCTCCGCGAACGCGGCGAGGATGAACAGCAGCAGCGAGCGGATGACGACCATGCGCGGCAACCTACCCGTCACTGATCATCAGGGGTGGCACCGAGGTCACCGCGTTCCGCAGGCGCAGCCGTCACCGGCGCATCCGGCGCGGTGCCAACCGCCTGAAACCCACCACCATGCGCCGGCCGCGGTCACCGCCAGCACGACGGGTGACACCGGGCATCCGGGAACCGGTGGCGGCCCAGCCCGCGCCGGACGGCACCCCGACGGCGAGCATCGCGGTGATCACCCGGCGCGGCCGGCGCCGGGGGCTGGCGGCCCGCCGCCCCGGGCCCGGCAGACCCCAGCAGCGGGATCACGCAGCAGGCGGCGCAGGCGATCCCGGCTAGGCCGGTCAGCCCCGACGGCAGCCATCGGCGGGTGCGGTCAGCGAGGCCGGTGCTGATGCGGCGGATCGGCTCCGGCTCCGGCTCCGGCATCGGCATCGGCATCGGGTGCTCCTAGCGCGATGGTGGCGAACGGGATCGGGCAGCATTGCTGGGCGGCGCAGGCCACCAGGTCGTCACAGCCGGCGGCGACGGCCGCGCGCAGCGTCGAGGCGATCACCTGTAGGTCGGCGATCTTCGCCTCCACCTCGACGAGCTTGGTCTTCGCCAGCTCCTGCAGGCCGGCGTCCGGACGCCCGTGCCAGTGACCGCCGGTGGCGAGCAGGTCAGCGACCTCGTCAAGGGTGAACCCGAGCCGCTGCGCCGCCTTGATTACTTTCAGCACGGTGACCGCCTCGGCCGGGTAGAGCCGGTGCCCGCCGAGGCTGCGGACCGGTTCAGCTAGCAGACCACGGCGTTCGTAGTACCGCAGGGTCTGCAGATTGACGCCGGCCGCATCGGCGACCTGGCCGCTGCGCAGACCGTTCACGTCCTTCCTTCGTGGCACTTTCGTCGTTGCCAGGTCGACGCTAGGCGTCCTCGCGCGGCGACCGGATCCGGTGGGCGGCCCGCCGCTGCAACGCGTCCAAGACCTCGACGTACGCGTCCGGCACCTTGACGTCGAGCCGCAACGCCGTGTCGCTCGGTTTGAAGACGAAGGTGAAGAATGAGCAACAGCTGTTCTCCCGCGCGGTCAGGTCACGAGCTGTCGCCTCGCAGACCGGATCGAGATCCCACCGAAGCGTCGTGGGCGACGGTCGCTGCTGGCCGCGCAATGCAGTGGCGAACAGCTCATCGAACTCGACCAGCCGCAGCGGCCGCTCAGCGGTGGGCAGGGCGCACGCCTCGGGCACCCACGCTTGATCTTCCGTGGTGGTCATGCCATAACGGTAAGCCTGTACCCAGGTACCGGATGCAACCCCAAGATGCTCCGCCGATCTACGAGCGCTTGCGGGCTAGGGCTGGCTCTGCGGCTTGCGGTCGCCGCTTGGCTGGTGCGGGCTGTTTCTGGGGGTGGGTCAGCTTGTGCGGTGGCCGTTGCTGGTGTTTCGGTAGCCGTCCTCAGGCTGGCCGTCGCGGGTGAAGTCCCACCCGCCGGCTGACTCGCGGCCGGGGCGGCCGCCCATCGCGAAGCCGCCGATTTCCTGGCCGCGGCGCCAGCCGCGGAAGTAGCCGGTGGTGTGGGCCGCGATGCTGGCCGCGTCGCGGACGATGCGCAGCGGGCGTTGGTCGCGCATGGGTGAGCCGGGCACCAGGTTGGCCTGGGGCACCCGCTTGGGCAGGCCGGCCGAGGTTTCTGCGGCAACTGCGGGGGTGGACGCCTTTTCCGCGGCGCGCCAACCCGTGTCGTTGGGGTTGGCCCAGTCCATGTTGTTGACGTCCTCGTGGCCGGTGAACCACGCGGACCGGGCCGCGGCGAAGATCAGGAGGTCGCCGTCGCCGCCGTCGGCCGGGACTGGTGGGCTGGTGCTGCGTTCCAGGGCGGTGATCGCGGGGGCGCCATTGCGGCGTACGCCGTTGCGGCGACCGTTGCGGTCGTCGCCGTCGACCAGGCGCAGGGGTGGCGGCTCGTTGATGGGGGGCAGGTGGTCGGTCACCGTGGTCTCCAGGCTGGCACCCAGCGAGGAACCGACCAGGCGCAGCGCCGGTGGCTCCTGGGGCATGTCCTGCCAGGGCGGGCGCACTCGGCTGTCGGCCGGCGGTGCACTTGCCGGGCGGGATCCGGCCGAGGTCGCCTGGGCGGCAAACTCGTCGCCGGGGGAGCCGTTCATCAGCGGCCAGTTCGCCCGGGAGCCGGGCTCGGCGAACGGCTGCGCGGGACGCTGGGTCGGCATCGGCAGCGAGTAGTCGGTGGGGCTTCCCGGTGTGGGCGGGCGGGCGGTCGCGGGCCTGCTCGGGATCACGGTGCGCTGGCGGTGTTCGGCGCGGGCGGCGTTGGTGATGGTGGCCTGGAACGGCTGACCGCTGTCGGCCGGTGTCGAGGCAGCCGGCGACACCGATGACGATGCGGAGGAGAACGGGGCCGACGAGAAGGGGGCCGGCGAGAACGAGTTGGACGGGAACGGAGCCGCCGATGTGGAGGCGGCGGAGAACGCGCCGGGCGACTCGGCCGCCGGCGAGTACGGCTGCGGCGAACCCGAGCCGAAGTTCGAACCCGAACCCGAACCCGAGCCGAAGTTCGAACCCGGACCCGAACCGGAGCCGAAGTTCGAACCCGAACTCGAAGCCGAACCGAAGTTCGAACCCGGACCCGAACCCGAGCCGAAGTTCGAATCCGGACCTGAACCCGAACCCGAGCCGAACGTCGAATCCGGACCTGAACCAGAACCTGAGTTGAAGTTCGAACCCGAACCCGAACCCGAACCCGAACCCGAACCCGAACCCGAGGCCGGGCGGGCCGCGGAGAACGAGGAGGTGGCTGGGGAGAACTGCTGCGGCGAGCCGGAGGCCGGCGCGTAGGGCGCGGGGGACACCGAGCCCGACGAGTAGGGCCCCGACGAGTAGGACGAGGCCGGCGACATGCGCGAGCCGGAAACCGGGCGGGAACCCGGGGTGATCGGCGTCATGCCCGGCGGCGGCGGCGGGACCGAGACCGGGCGATTGCCCGGTGCGGGGGCCCGGTTCGGGAAGGCGGCCGCGGCGGCGGGGGTCATCGGGCGCGGTGCCGCCGGCGGTGGGATGACCGGGCTGGGGGCGACCGGCGGCGAGGTCATCGGTTCCGGCATGACCAGCCCGCGACCGGCCGCGGGCTGCTCGGTGCGGCCACGGCGGCTGTAGGACTGGATCGGCACGGGGTCGGCGGCCCGGCGGGTCGTCCGGCGGCCGATGCCGGCCGGGGTGCTGCGGCTGGCGAGCGTGTCGACGAGCGAGGCGCACGCCGCATCGCAGGCGCGGACCGCGGCGATGGCCTGGCGGACCGCCTCGGCGGCGGCCGGAGCGAGTGACTTGTTGACGCCGCCGCGGCGGGGCGACTCACTGATCGCGACGTGCAGCGCGGTGACCGCGGCGATCAGCTCGTCCTCGGAGCCGGCACCGGCCCGGATCAGCTCGGTGGCGACGTCCTCGGCGACCCGCTCGGTGTCGTCGCCGTGCGAGGTCAGGCGGCCCGGCTCGGGCAGTGCGTCGAGCACGGCCAGGGCGAGCGGGTGAGCCGGGTCGGGGTACGCCCGCAGGGCGGCCGGGTAGAGCTCGCGCAGCACCTCGCGCAGCGCCGTGGCGGCCGAGTGGCGGCCGCCGAGCATGGCGACGTGCGCGGCCAGGATGGGCTTGAAGCTGACCAGGTCGCGCGGGACCGGCTGGCTGGTGGCCGTGAGCGCCCCGGCCTGCAGGGCGCGGGCCAGGCCCACGGCCCGCCGGGCGGCTGCCGGCGCCTGCATCTCCTCGATCGAGTCGTCGTCGGCGAAGCGCTCGGCGAAGTCGTCGGTGGTGTCGTCGTCCGCCACTGTCAGCGGCCGGCCGGCCGCCGTGAGCAGGGAGGTGACGAGGTGGTCGTCGCTGTCGGCGGCGACCGCTGCGTCGGTGAACCCGCTCGTCCGCTCCACGAGCAGTGACCCCAGCTCGGCGTAGCCGCCCGGGTCGTCGCTGACCTCGTGGACGCCGAGCAGCCGGCCCGCGTCATCGACCACGGCGATCGTCAGGCGCTCGGCCGAGGCCGAGCGAACCGTCTCATCAGCCGACGCGAGACCGCAGTACACGCGCACGAGCGCCACGGCGTCGTCCTCCTCCCCGGGACTACTGCTGTTGGCCAAGCACTGATGGTCCCCGCTCAGGGGTCAGTCGCGCCAGTCCACAGCGGCAGAGATCTTGCCGATTACCGAGCGCCATCCGAGAGATGCCTGCTGTGCACCGATTTTCTTCAGTTTGCGCCGACCGAAAAATCCACCCATGCCGCCGTTCTCGGCGGACCGCAGGGACTCGTCGAGATCGTCGAGCGGCGAGCCGGGGGAGAGCGCGAGGATCACCGGCTTGAGCCGAAGCGCGTACCCCAGGTCTCGGGCCACCTCGCCGGCCGCGATGAGCAGCGGGAGGTCCCAGGTGTCGTGCCCGCCCCGCAGGTTCTCCACGACGAGGTCGAGTTCGTAGCGGTCCTCCGGCAGCGGGTCGACGTCGGTGGACTTTACCCGCTCGGCCAGGGTGGCCCAGGTGTCGAGTTGTGCGAGGTCGTGCGGTGCACCCGAACGAATGAAGGAGACCAGTGACTCCGGGCTCTTGAAGGCCAGCAGGCGGCCCTTGTGGCTGAGGAAGATGGGCACCTCCTCGTCGGCCGGCTGGTCGGACGTTTCGGTCGCCTCGTCTTCGAAGTCGGCCGGGTCGGGCTCGTCGGCGGCCTGGTCGGCGGCGGCGTCGGTCTTGTCCTCGACGAGCAATGCCTGGTACTCCTCGTCGACGATGACCTCTTCCTCGTCGTCGTCGACCGGGCGGGCGCGCTTGCGTGCCTCGTACGGGTCGTCCTCGGTCTCGACCGCGATCTCGGTCGGGGTGAGCTCGGCGGCCGTGCGGGTGGCGCGCAGGGTCAGGGCGACGCCGGCCGGCAGCGCGATCTCCACCGGCTCGATGCGGACCTCTTCCCACAGCGCGGACCCGGAAAGCCCGGATGCGGACTGCGTGGGCGTGGTCGACGCCTCGGTCTCGTCGGACTGGCTGGTCACGGTGACCTCCGGGTTGATTCGGACTGCGGTGTTGGGCTCGCGGGACGGTTAGTCTGCCGACACACCCTAGTGGGCACGCCTGAACGCTGCCCGACCGTCCCCCGGACTTCGGCGATGAGCGGTGGTGGAAAGCCCGATCGGGGGACGGTCAGAAGCCCTTCGGATGCCAGACGGTCTTGGTTTCCAGCAGCGCGGTCATCGGGCGCAGGCCGGGATCGGCCGCGAAGTCGGCTCCCCCGACCGGCCGGCGGAGCACCCGCTTCAGGGTCCCGGCCGCGGACCGCTCCAGCTCGATGGCCAGCCCCGCGTCGTCCACGCCGGTCAGATCGAGCGCGTTCACGTCGTCGTGCGAGGCCAGCCACGGCGCGATCTCGGCGGCCCGTCCGGTCAGGATGTTCACCACGCCACCGGGCACGTCCGAGGTGGCGAGCACCTCGGCGAGGGTGATCGCGACCTGCGCCTTCGACGCGATCAGCACCACCGTGTTGCCGGTGACGATCGCCGGGGCCAGCACGCTGACCAGCCCGAGCAGTGACGGCGGCGCGACCACGCCGACCACGCCGGTGGGTTCGGGCGCGGAGATGTTGAAGAACGGCCCGGCGACCGGGTTGACGCCACCGACGACCTGGGCGATCTTGTCGGACCAGCCCGCGTACCAGACCCAGCGGTCGATGGCGGCGTCCACTTCGGCCGGCTCCACCCCGAGCGCGGTGAACTCGGCCCGGCGGGCCTCGATCATCTCGGCGACCCGATAAAGAACCTGACCCCGGTTGTACGCGGTGACGCCGGCCCACTTGGGTTGGGCAGCGCGAGCTGCGACGACCGCGTCCCGGCCGTCCTTGCGGGAGGCGAGTGCCACGTTGTCGCCGTCCAACAGAGAGGTCCGTCCTGACTCGCTGCGCGGAAACTTCCCACCGATGAACAGCTTGTAGGTCTTGCGCACAGCGAGCCGCGGCGGGTCCGCGACCACGACCGGCGTCTTGTGATGCTTAGGCAAGGTACGCCTCCAGACCGTGGCGGCCGCCCTCGCGGCCGTACCCGGACTCCTTGTAGCCGCCGAACGGCGACGTCGGGTCGAACTTGTTGAACGTGTTGGCCCAGACCACGCCGGCCCGCAGCTGGTCGGCGACGGCCAGGATCCGGGAACCCTTGTCCGACCAGATGCCGGCCGACAACCCGTACGGCGTGTTGTTGGCCTTTTCGATGGCCTCCGCCGGCGTCCGGAAGGTGAGCACCGAGAGCACCGGTCCGAAGATTTCCTCCCGGGCGATCCGATGCGCCTGGGTCACTCCCGTGAAGATCGTCGGGGCGAACCAGAAGCCGCGATCGGGCAGCTCGCAGGCCGGCGACCAGCGTTCCGCCCCCTCCGCGGCACCTATTACCGACAATTCAGTAATCCGAGCCAGCTGGGCGGCGGAGTTGATCGCGCCGACGTCGGTGTTCTTGTCGAGTGGGTCGCCGACGCGCAGCGTCGCCATCCGCCGTTTGAGCGAGGACAGCAGCTCCTCGGCGATCGACTCCTGGACGAGCAGCCGGGAACCGGCGCAGCAGACGTGCCCCTGGTTGAAGAAGATGCCGTTCACGATGCCCTCGACGGCCTGGTCGATGGGCGCGTCGTCGAAGACGATGTTGGCCGCCTTGCCACCCAGTTCGAGCGTCACCGTCTTGCCGGTGCCGGCCACCGACCGGGCGATCTGCCGGCCCACCTCGGTGGAGCCGGTGAACGCGACCTTGTGCACGTCCGGGTGCTCGACCAGGTAGCGGCCGGTCTCGCCGGCGCCGGTGACGATGTTGACCACGCCGGGCGGCAGGTCGGCCTGGCGGCAGACGTCGGCGAAGAACAGCGCGGACAGCGGCGTCGTCTCGGCCGGCTTGAGCACCACCGTGTTGCCGGTGGCGAGCGCCGGCGCGATCTTCCAGGCCAGCATCAGCAGCGGGAAGTTCCACGGGATGACCTGCCCGGCCACGCCGATCGGCCGCGGGTCCGGACCGAAGCCCGCGTACTGCAGCTTGTCGGCCCAGCCGGCGTAGTAGAAGAAGTGCGCGGCGACCAGCGGCAGGTCGACGTCGCGCGACTCCTTGATCGGCTTGCCGTTGTCGAGCGTCTCGAGGACGGCCAGCTCGCGCGCCCGCTCCTGGATGATCCGGGCGATCCGGAACAGGTATTTCGCACGCTCGGCGCCGGGCAGGGCAGACCACTTGCGGTACGCCCGATTGGCCGCGGCCACCGCACGGTCGACGTCGGCCGGGCCGGCCAGGGCGACCTCGGTGAGCACCTCCTCGGTCGCGGGGTTGATCGTCTTGAAGGTGTCCTTGCCCTCGCCGAACGCGCCGTCGATGAACAGACCGTAGGACGGGGCCAAGTCGACGATCGACCGGGACTCGGGTGCAGGGGCGTAGTCGAACACTTTTCGCGGTCCCTCAGTCCAGGGTGAAGTAGTCCGGGCCGGCGTAGTGGCCGGTGGCGAGCTTGGTGCGCTGCATCAGCAGATCGTTGAGCAGCGAGGAGGCGCCGAACCGGAACCAGTCCGGGTCGAGCCAGTCGTCGCCGACCGTCTCGTTGATCAGCACCAGGTACTTGATCGCGTCCTTGGTGGTCCGGATGCCGCCGGCCGGCTTCACGCCGACCTGCCGGCCGGACACCGCCCGGAAGTCGCGGACCGCCTCGAGCATCACCAGGGTCACCGGCAGGGTGGCCGCGACCGGGACCTTGCCGGTGGAGGTCTTGATGAAGTCGGCGCCGGCCAGCATCGCCAGCCACGAGGCGCGGCGCACGTTGTCGTACGTCCCGAGCTCGCCGGTCTCCAGGATGACCTTGAGGTGGGCCGGGCCGCAGGCGTGCTTGATCTCGACGATCTCGTTGAACACGTGGGTGTAGTCGCCGGACAGGAACGCGCCCCGGCTGATCACCATGTCGATCTCGTCGGCGCCGCCGGCCACCGCGTCCTGGGTGTCGGCGATCTTGACCTCGAGCGGCGCCTGGCCGGACGGGAAGGCGGTGGCGACGCTGGCCAGGTGCACACCGGAGCCGGCCAGTACGGACGCGGCGACTGGCACCATGGCGGGGTAGACGCAGATCGCGGCAACCGAGGGACAGCTCGGGTCGGCCGGGTCGGGTCGCAGTGCCTTGGCGGAGAGCGCGCGCACCTTTCCGGGCGTGTCGGCGCCCTCCAGGGTGGTCAGATCGACCATCCGGATGGCCAGATCGATCGCCCGTGCCTTGGCGGTCGTCTTCACCGATCGAGTGCCGAGCGCGGCCGCCCTGGCCTCGACGCCCACCTTGTCGACCCCCGGCAGACCGTGCAGGAAGGTGCGGAGGTGGGCGGTGGAATCGGGCAGGCCGGACAGGCTCGACGACGCTGTCACAGTCATGAAATCGATTCTACGCGGCGAGGTTAACGATTGATCATGTACGCCCGGTACGTTGAGCGGGTGGACGTACTCGTCGTAGATCATCCGTTGGCGCAGACCCGGCTCACCGCGATGCGCAACGCGGAGACCGACTCCGGCGTCTTCCGCGCCTCACTGCACGAGCTCACCACCATGGTGGTGTACGAGGCGGCGCGTTCCTTCGCCACCGAGCAGTTCCCGATCGACACCCCGGTGGCGCCGACGAGGGGCACCCGGCTGGCCAACCCGCCGCTGATCGTCCCGGTGCTGCGGGCCGGCCTGGGCATGGCCGACTCGGCGCTGGCCCTGCTGCCGGAGTCGTCGATGGGCTTCGTCGGCCTGGCCCGCGACGAGAAGACGTTCGAGCCGCGGGCCTATATGGAGTCGCTTCCCGGCGATCTCACCGGCCAGCCGGTGCTGGTGCTCGACCCGATGCTGGCCACCGGCGGTTCGCTGCTGCACTGCTGCAAGCTGCTGGTCGACCGGGGCTGTACGGACGTGATCGTCTGCTGCGTGCTGGCCGCCCCCGAGGGCGTCCGCCGTCTGGAGGAGTCCGGCCTCCCGTTGCGCCTGGTGACCGCCTCGATCGACGAGGGACTGAACGACAAGATGTACATCGTGCCGGGCCTGGGCGACGCCGGCGACCGCCAGTTCGGCGGCATGCGCCGGTTTTAGCTGGTGAACGACCAACTGACTGCCTTGCCCTGGTGGAAGGGCATCGCCCGGCGGAAGACCGCGGGGGTGTCGGCGAAGACCAGCGGTAGGAAGTGCCGGCCACCGGCACCCAGTGCAGGCTGCCCCCAGCACTGCTACCTGGATCTAACCGACCTGGCGATCGGGTTAGGTGACTGGGCGCACTATCGTTGCGATCCATGAAAGCCATTCCGCTCGCCGAGGAACTGCTCCTCCTCGCATACGACGACCAGACCGGCAAGGCGACCGGTTCCCGCATCGGGCTCGACCTCGGCATGGCCGCGGCTGTGCTGGTTGACCTCGCACTGGCGGGGCGGATCGCCTATGTCGACGGTTTCCTCAAGGTCATCGATCCGACCCCGATCGGCGAGACGATCGCCGACGCGGTGCTGGCCCGGGCCGCCGAGGACGAACCGCACACCCCCGCCCAGTGGCTCCAGCGCCTGCGCCACCGGCTGCGCATCCGGGTGCTCGAGGACCTGGTGAGCCGCGGCGTGATCCACGACGTGGACGAGACCCAGATGGGGGTCATCCACGTGCACCGCTACCCGACCACCGATCACGCCTACGAGACCGAGATCCGGCAACGGCTGGCCGTGGCGCTGACCACCGAGACCCTCTGCGACGAGCGGACCGCCGCGCTGGCCACCCTGCTGTGCGCCTGCCGGATGGAGCCGGCCCTGCGCCTGCCCGCCGACCAGGCCGCCCACGCCCACCAGCGGCTCGAACAGATCGCCGCCGGGGCCGGCTTCTCCGGGACAGCCAACCTGGAGGACTCGATCGTCCGGCCCAGCGTCGCGCTGGTGGTGGCCACCCTCGGCAAGGCGATCCAGGCGGCCCTGGGCACCCCCAAGACCGCCGCTTAGCGCGGCGACAGCCCGAGGGTCGCCGCCACCTCACCGCGGAGATCGCTCAGGGCGGCTGCCGCGCGGGTGCGGGCCGCGGTCACGTCGCCGTCGCCGACCGGTTCGACCACTTCGAGGTACGCCTTGAGCTTCGGCTCGGTGCCCGACGGGCGGATGACGACGCGGGCCGCCGTGGTGCGAAGGGTCAGCACGTCGTTTGCCGGCAGCAGATCCTGTAGGTCGGTCAGCGGCGCGCCGAGCAGGGCCGCCGGTGGCCGCGACCGGGCCCGGCTCATCGCGGCGCCGATCTCGGCCAGGTCGTCCACCCGCACCGACAGCTGGTCGGTGGCGTGCACGCCGAACTCGGCGGCCAGCTCGTCCAGCCGGTCGGCGATCGTGCGACCGGTGGCCTTGAGCCCGGCCGCCAGCTCGGCCACGGCGAGCGCGGCGGTGATCCCGTCCTTGTCGCGGACCAGGCCGGGCGCGACGCAGTAGCCGAGCGCTTCCTCGTAACCGAAGGCCAGCTCCTCCGCTGCCTTCGACTGGGGTTTTCCGCCGCGGGGTTGCTCAGCCGCGCGCACGATCCACTTGAAGCCGGTCAGCGTCTCGGCGTAGGGCACGCCGCGGGCCGCGCACAGCCGGCCGAGCAGCTGCGACGAGACGATCGTGGTGGCGTACGTGCCCGGAATGCCCCGCCGGATGAGGTGATCGGCCAGCAGAATGCCCAGCTCGTCGCCGCGCAGCGGCCGCCACCGACCGTCCGCGCCGCTGATCGCGACCGCGCACCGGTCGGCGTCCGGGTCGTTGGCGATGGCCAGGTCGGCGCCGATCGTGCGGGCCAGCGCGAGTAGGAGGTCCATCGCGCC
The DNA here is from genome assembly GCA_036399635.1 of Actinoplanes sp. GTDB lineage: Bacteria > Actinomycetota > Actinomycetes > Mycobacteriales > Micromonosporaceae > Actinoplanes. The sequence continues at coordinate 11,735 of DASWMR010000109.1, forward strand.
GGGCTCCTCCGGGTTGGGGAACGCGACGGTCGGGAACTCCGGGTCGGGGGTGGCCTGTTCGGCGACGACGGCCGGCTCGGCGAAGCCGGCCGCGGCGAACGCGGCGACCAGCGTGCTGCCGCCCACCCCGTGCATCGGCGTGTAGGCGACTGTGAGCTCGCGCGGGCCGCCTTCGGCGAGCACCGCCGCGGCGCCCTGCAGATAGCCCTGCACGATCTTCTCGTCACCGACCGTGCCCGGCTCGCCCAGCGGCACCTCGGCGATCCGGCGGACCGCTCGGATCGCTGCTTCGATATCGGCGTCGGCCGGCGGCACGATCTGCGCACCGGCGCCACCCGGTCCGCCGAGCGCTCCGCCCAGATAGACCTTGTAGCCGTTGTCCTGCGCCGGGTTGTGGCTGGCGGTGACCATCACTCCGGCGACCGCGTCCAGCGCCCGCACCGCATACGCCAGCACGGGGGTGGGCAGCACCCTGGGCAGGATCAGCGCCTCCCGGCCGGCGCCGGTGGCCACCCGGGCGGTCTGCTCGGCGAACGCCCGCGATCCGTGCCGCGCGTCGTAGCCGATCACCAGCGGGCCTCGGCCGCCCTGCGCGGCGAGCCAGCCGACCAGCCCGGCCGCGGCCCGGGTGACCACCGCGAGGTTCATCCCGTTCGGCCCGGCGCGCAGTCGCCCGCGCAACCCGGCGGTGCCGAAGGTGAGCGGGCCGGCGAACCGGTCGCGCAGCTCGCCAGCGGTTCCGGGCAGCCCCGCGATCAGCCGGGACAGCTCGTCGCGGGTGGCCGGGTCGGGATCGTCGGCCAGCCACGCCTCGGCCGTGGACCGCAGTTCATCGTCGGGCGCCATCAGGGATTGATAGCACGCCCGTCGAGATCAGGCCGCCTCGAGGGTGTAAGTCTTGATCATCTGATCGAAGATCGGCTTGCTGGTCGCGAACTGCGCCTCGGTGGCGGTCATATAGAACGAGTACGCCCGTCCGCCGGTCACCACCGCGCCCCAGAGCCCGTGCCGGGCCGAGTCGCCGGTGCCGCAGGTGTATTCCAACACCGCGCCGTCCCGGCCGTCGATCTGCGTCTCGGTCAGCCCGACCTTCTGGTACGGCTTCGGGCAGTTCGTCGAGCGGGTCTGCAGGGTGTTCTCGGCGATGCCGAGGAAGACGCTCGGGGTGGCCCTCGACTTCTCCACCAGGATCCGGACCTTGTGCTTGGAGTCGGCCGGGTCGACGTAGTCCACCCAGGCACCGGAGGCCTTGCGGGTCCATCCCTTCGGCACCTGCACCGAGATGCCGCGATCGTTGTACTCCTGGGTGGCGAACACCGGTTTCGCCTCGGTCGGCGTCGTGGGCAGCGCGTCCGGCGGCGGCGTCGCGCCGCCCCCGCCCGCGGTCAGGGAGACGACCAGCACCACCAGGAGCACCGCGGCGAGCGCGCCGCCACCGGCGATCAGCTGCTGCCGGCGCGGCCAGCCCTGCACCGTGGCGACCAGGCGCCGGGCGGCGTCCCGGGTGCTGTGCACGGCGTCGTCGATGGCGTTCCGGCGCCGGGCGCCGGGGCTCGTCATGACCGTGCCGCCGGGCAGCGGCTCGCGAGCCGCCGCGGCCCCGTTCCATGCCGCGCGGGGCGGGAGCGCCTCGTGTGGCGGCAGCACGCTTGTCGAGTCGGCGGGCGCGGCGGTCGACGCGGTCGGCAGGACCCCGGTGGGGGACATCCCGGCCGGTGCGTCCTGCTGCTCCGCCTTGCGCCGCCGACCACCGCGGGTGGTCGGCGCGTTGCCCTGCTCGAGCCTGGCCAGGTGGTCGGTGAGCGAATCGCCGGGCGAGAGCATGGCCCGGCCGCCGATCTGGCCGCTCTGCGGCGGCGGGATCGGCTGGGTCTCGGCCGCGGCGGCCGGCGGCCGTTGGGCCGGCACCACCGAATAGGGGTCGGTCATCATGTGCGGCGGGCTCTTGCTGGCCAGTGGGCCGGCCAGCTGCTGCCGCAGCAGGGTGCGCGCGGTCTGCACGTCCATCCGGCGGGCCGGGTCCTTCTCCAGCAGGCCCATCAGCACCGGGGTCAGCGATCCGGCCCGGACCGCCGGGGTGGGCGGGTCCTCGACCACGGCGTGCATGGTCTCGATCGGGTCGCCCTTGTCGAACGGGGGCCGGCCCTCGACCGCGGTGTAGAGCGTGACGCCGAGCGAGAACAGGTCGCTCGGCGGGCCGAACTCACTGCCCATGGCCCGCTCGGGGGAGATGAAGTGCGGCGAGCCGAGCACCATGCCGGGCGTGGTCAGCTGCACGTCGGTGGGCATCCGGGCGACGCCGAAGTCGGTCAGCACACAGCGGCCGTCCCCGCAGATGAGCACGTTCGCCGGCTTCACGTCGCGGTGCAGCACGCCGTGCGCGTGGGCCACCTCGAGCGCGCCCAGCAGCGCGACGCCGATCTTGGCGACCACCCGCGGCGTGATCGGCCCGTCCTCGATCACCATGTCGGCGAGGCTGCGGGCGTCCAGCAGCTCCATCACGATCCACGGCCGGTTGTTCTCGTGGACGACGTCGTAGACCTGCACCACCGCGGGGTGCTGGAGGGCGGCCGCGGCGCGGGCCTCCCGCATGGTCCGCTCGTACATCGAGTCCCGGTCGCTCGGGGCCAGGCCGGGCGGGAGGACGACTTCCTTGATCGCGACGTCGCGGCGCAGCAGCGTGTCCGCCGCGCGCCAGACCGTGCCCATGCCGCCGTGGCCCACCGCAGCACGCAACGTGTAGCGCCCGCCGATGAGCGTGCCCGGGGCTGCGCGTCCGCTGATGGGAGCCGCGTTACCACCGCTCCACGTCGGAATCTGAGTCACTGAGGATGCCACCGAGGGGGTATAGGGGTCTTCGACCAACCCACCTATCTTGCCGGGTGGTGACGTTGATTTGAAAGTCGCGCGGCCGGTGTTTACCGGAACTCGACCGTACGTGACGGGGATATCGCATAGGGTGGGCGGTTCCGGACGCTGAGTGGCAAATCGTGCACTCCTTCGGGCTGAACGCCACCTCAGGAAGGCCCTAGGATCGCGAGTGTGAACGCGGAGTCGGGTTTCGAGATTAAACCGATTTATCAGCCTAGTGACCTCACCGACGGACCGATCGGTGCGCCGGGCGAATTCCCGTACACCCGCGGTGTCTATCCGACGATGTACACCAAACGGCCCTGGACCATGCGGCAGTACGCCGGTTTCGGCACCGCCGCCGAGTCCAACGCCCGCTATCACCAACTGCTCGCGGCCGGCACGATGGGCCTCTCGGTGGCGTTCGACCTGCCCACCCAGATGGGGTACGACTCGGACGACCCGATCGCGCACGGTGAGGTCGGCAAGGTCGGCGTCGCGATCGACTCGATCGACGACATGCGGCAGCTGTTCGCCGGCATCCCGCTGGACAAGGTGTCCACCTCGATGACGATCAACGCGCCGGGTGCCCTGTTGCTGCTGCTCTACCAGCTGGTCGCCGAGGAGCAGGGGGTGCCGGGCGGCGCACTGCAGGGCACGATCCAGAACGACATCCTGAAGGAGTACATCGCCCGCGGGACGTACATCTTCCCGCCCAAGCCGTCGTTGCGGCTGGTGGCCGACACCTTCGCGTACTGCCGGACCGAGATCCCGAAATGGAACACCATCTCCATCTCCGGCTATCACATGGCCGAGGCGGGTGCCTCGCCGGTGCAGGAGATCGCTTTCACCCTGGCCAACGGCATCGAGTACGTGCGTGCCGCGCTCGCCGCCGGGCTGTCCGTCGACGACTTCGCGCCGCGATTGTCCTTTTTCTTCGTGGCGCGCACCACCCTGCTGGAGGAGATCGCCAAGTTCCGCGCGGCCCGCCGGATGTGGGCCATGATCATGCGGGACGAGTTCGGGGCGAAAGATCCGAAGTCGCTCATGCTGCGCTTCCACACACAGACCGCGGGGGTCCAACTGACCGCCCAGCAGCCCGAGGTGAACCTGGTGCGGGTCGCGATCCAGGCGCTCGGCGCGGTCGCCGGCGGCACCCAGTCACTGCACACCAACGCGTACGACGAGGCGATCGCGCTGCCCACCGAGAAGTCCGCGCGGCTGGCACTGCGGACCCAGCAAGTACTGGCCTACGAGAGCGGCCTGACCGGCACGGTCGACCCGTTCGCCGGGTCGTACGCGATCGAGGCGATGACCGACGAGATCGAGGCGCAGGCGAACGCGCTGATCGAGCGGGTGTTCTCGTTCGGCTCGGCGGTGGACGCGATCGAGCAGGGTTTCCAGAAACACCAGATCGAGACCTCCGCCTACCGGATCGCGAACGAGATCGACGACGGCGACCGGGTGGTGATCGGCGTCAACCGGTTCGTGGCCGACACCGAGGAGCGCTACGAGCCGCTGCGGGTGGACCCGGCGATCGAGGCGGGCCAGCGCAGCCGGCTGGCCGATCTGCGGGCCGCCCGCGACGGTGTCGCGGTCGAGGCCGCGCTGGCTGATTTGGCGAAGGCCGCCGGCGGGAGCGAGAACGTCTTACCGTTGATGAAAGAGGCGTTGCGGCTTCGCGCGACGGTGGGCGAGGTCTGCCACACGCTGCGTGGTGTGTGGGGCATTCATCACCCGGTGGAACGTTTCTGAAACCGTTTTGAGATGCGCATGCTTGAGCATCGGCCTGGCCAACGATGGGCTGGTGCGCGAGGGTGGTGTGCTGACACGGCGGTTGATCGACCATTCTCCAAACCGCGTCACCTCCGCGATTCGCCGTCCGTTGTAGGGGCATCGCGGAAAGCCGACAGAACTTCGAGAACGAATACGGAAGCCGACGTGACTACTGCTCTGACGGAGCTCGCAGGGGCGCAGAAGGGGTGGCCCGGGCCGCTGCCCGGCGCCGAACCGCTGCCCGGCCGGCTGGACCGCTGGCTCGCCTCCCGAGGCCCGGAGCTGGTAGCGATCC
>DASWMR010000110.1:0-10304 GCA_036399635.1 Actinoplanes sp.
AGCGCCCGCCGCGCCGCACCCCGCCCGCCGACCGGCCGGTCATCGAGGGGTCCGCCCGGCCGACCCCGGCGATCGAGGGATCCACCGACAGCGATCAGCCCGCGCTGGGCGGCCGGGTCAAGCGCCCGGCGGTCGGTGGCCCGCACGAGCGGCCCGCTCTGCCCGCCCCGAGCGACGACGACGAGGAAGGCAAGGCCTGATGCACGCGGTCATCCCGTACGTCATCGCCGCCCTGCTCTTCGCGCTCGGCGTCTACGGCGTGCTGCGCCGGCGCAATGCGATCCTGGTGCTGATGGCGGTCGAGTTGATGCTGAACGCGGTCAACCTGATCCTGGTGGCCGCCGACGCCTCGATCAAGTCGACGCTCACCGGCGTACAACCGGAGGCCTGGGCGAACGTCGCCCCCGAGCCCCGGGCCGGTGCGATCTTCGCACTCTTCGTGATCGTGCTGGCCGCCGCCGAGGTCGGCGTGGGCCTGGCCATCGTCCTGCAGTACTACCGCCTACGGCAGGCAGTGGATCTCGATGAGGTGGCGCTGCACCGGCACGACCACGAGCCGACCGAGCAGGCTGAGCAGGTGAGCCGGTGACCGCGGGCGCCGCCGGGCTGCTGATCCCGGGCGTACCCCTGCTGCTGGGCCTGCTGGGCCTGCTGTTGCCGGCCGGGGACCGCGAGGGCCACGAACCGCGACGGCTGGCCGCAGCGCTCGGTGTCGCCGGAGCTGGCACCTCACTGGTGGTAACGCTGCTGCTGTTGCTGACAGCGAAGCACCCGATCGAATTCAGCGAACACTGGGTGACCGTCGGCAGCATCGAGGTCACGATCGGTTTCGCGACCGGGATGGCCGCCCTCTATGTCGCGCTCGCGGTCGCCGTGGTCGCGTTGTTCGTGCAGATCTATTCGGTGGCCTATCTGCACGACGACCCGCGCTATGCGCCGTACGCGGCCCAGATCAGCCTCTTCACCGGCGCGATGCTGCTGGTCGTGACGTCCGGCGACCTGATCGGCGTCCTGGTCGGCTGGGAGGTGATGGGCGCCTGCTCCTACCTGTTGATCGGCCACGACCGCCGGCTGCCCGAGGCGCCCGCCGCCGCGACGAAGGCCTTTCTGGTGACCCGGGTCGGCGACATCGGCTTCCTGCTCGGCGTCGCGGTGCTGATCACGCAGGCCGGCACGTCGCGGATCGGCCCGGTCCTCGCCCACGACTACTCCGCCGGGACGCTGACCGCAGCCCTGCTGCTGATCCTGGCCGGGGTGGCCGGCAAGAGCGCCCAGTTCCCGCTGCACACCTGGCTGCCGGACGCGATGGCCGGTCCCACCCCGATCTCCGCGCTGATCCACGCTGCCACCATGGTCGCGGCCGGCGTGTACGTGGTCTTCCGCCTCTACCCGCTCTTCGACCGCACGCCGGCAGCCACCGCCGTGCTGGGCGTCCTGGCGGCGATCACCATACTGCTGGGTGCCCTGGCCGCGACCGCCCAGGACGACATGAAGCGGGTGCTCGCCTGGTCCACGGTGAGCCAGATCGGCTACATGACCGGAGCGCTGGCCGTCGGCTCGCCCGCCGCCGCCCTGTTCCACCTGCTCACTCACGCCGCGTTCAAGGCGCTGCTGTTCCTCGCCGCCGGCGCGGTGATCCACGCGGTCGGCACCAACTACCTGTCCCGGATGGGTGGCCTGCGCGAGCACCTGCCGGTGACCTTCTGGTCGTTCGTGGTCGGACTCGGCGCGCTGGCCGGGGTGCCGCCGCTGGCCGGCTTCTGGTCGAAGGAGAACGTGCTGGCCGCGGCCGCGCACGCCACTGAGGGCGGCGGTCCGGCGCCGGTCTGGGTGGCCTGGCTGGTCTGGCTCGCCGCACTCTTCGCGGTCGGCATCACCGCCTGGTACGCCACCCGGCTGCTGCTCTACGCGTTCTTCGGGGTGTCCCGCGCGCACGGCCCGGCCGGCCCGGACTGGGAGATCGGCTTCGACGAGGCCCGCTACACCCAGCCGGCCACCCCGCACGACCCGCCCGGCCTGATGCGCTGGCCGATCATGCTGCTGGCGGTCCCGGCCGTGCTGCTCGGCCTGGCCGCGTACGCCCCCGGCTTCCGCACCGCCCTCGAGCTGGAGAACCCGCATCTCGGCGTCGCCGTCGCGCTACCGATGCTGCTACTCGCCGCCGGTGCCGGCACCGCCTGGTGGCTCTGGGCCGCGGTGCCCGGCGTCGACCCGGCAACCGCGCTGGGCGGTGCGCGTCACCTCTTCGCGACGGGTTTCCATCTAGACAAAGTTCAAGACCGCCTGGTGGTACGCCCAGCGGTCGCACTCGCCAGGCTGGTGACCGCGACCGACGAGCGCGTGGTGGACGCCGCCGTCGAGGGCACCGGCACCACGACCACCCACGTCGGCGGCGCACTCGCCGCGGCACACCGGTTTGCGCTGCCAGCGGCCGCCCTCCTGGTGTTCACCGGCGCGCTGGTGCTCACCGTCGTCGCCGTCGGAGCCGCCACATGACCAACCGCGATTACCTCGTGCACGGGCCAACATGGCTGCAGGTCGTGCTGATCGCCGTGCTGGCCGTGCCGGCGGCCGGCGCGGCGATGGTCGCCCTGCTGCCCTCCCGCGCCGACCGGCCGGCCCGGCTGGTCGCCACCGGCGTCGCGGCGGTCACCCTGGTGCTGACCCTGCTGCTGACCGCCGCCGGCATTGGCGACCGCGGGTGGTTCGAATACGGACCCGACGACGCCCGCCCCGCGCTGCCCTGGGTGAGTGTGGACGCCCCCTGGGTTCCGGCCCTGCACATCGACTTCCACATCGGCGTGGACGGGATCTCCTACCCGCTGGTCGTGCTCACCGCATTGCTGACTCTGCTCTGCTGCGCGTACACGGTCTGGAAGGTGCCTGAGGGCGGCCCCGGCCGTACCCTCGCCGGTCTTCTCCTGCTCTTGGAAGTCGGCATCCTCGGCACCTTCCTCGCCCTCGACCTGGTGTTGTTCTTCCTGTTCTTCGAGGTCGTCCTGCTGCCGATGTACGCGGTGATCGCTGGTTGGGGCGGCGCCGGCCGGCGGCGGGCGGCGCAGAAATTCGTGCTCTACACGCTCGTGGGCTCGGTGCTGCTCCTGCTCGGCGTGCTCACTGTGGTGGCCGCCGCGGGCACCGGGGACATCGTTGCGCTGACCGGCGGCGAGGGCCTGACCCGCAACACTCAATACATCGCGTTCGCCCTGTTCGCCGTGGCGTTCGCGGTGAAGGCGCCGCTCTGGCCGCTGCACAGCTGGCTGCCCGACGCGCACACCCAGGCGCCCACCGTCGGCTCGGTGATCCTGGCCGGCGTCCTGCTGAAGATGGGCACCTACGGCCTGATCCGGATCGGGGTCGGCGTGACCCCGCGGGGCGCCGCGTGGGCCGCTTCGGTGCTCGGCGTGCTGGCCGTGGCCGCGATCCTGGCCGGCGCGCTGATCTGCCTGCGCCAGACCGAGCTGAAGCGACTGATCGCCTACTCCAGCGTCGGGCACATGGGCTTCGTCCTGCTCGGCATCGCCACCCTGACGACGACCGGCATCGAGGCGGCGCTGCTCGGCAACGTCGCGCACGGCCTGATCACCGGCCTGCTCTTCTTCCTGGCCGGGGCAATCAAGGACCGGACACACACCGGCGACCTGGCCCACCTCGGGGGCCTGCGCGAGGCGGCACCGACGCTGTCCGGCCTGCTCGCCTTCGCCGCGATCGCCTCGCTCGGGCTGCCCGGCCTGGCCGGCTTCTGGGGCGAGGCGTTCGCCGTGGTGGCCGCGGTTCAGCGGGGCGGACCGGCATGGACGACCCTCGCGGTGCTCGCCGCGATCGGCGGCGCGCTGACCGCCGCGTACTTCCTGCGCCTGCTGCGCACGGTGACGCACGGCCCGGCAACTCCCACCGTGTCGGCCATCAGCCCGGCGATCGCCGGCCCGGAGTGGTTCGCCTGGGCGCCGCTGGTCGTGCTGGTTCTCGCCGTCGGTCTGATACCGGCCCTGGTCCTGACCGCCACCAGCCTTCCGGTCTTCTCGCTCAGCGAGGCCGTCCGATGAGCGCGCAGACGGTCGACCACGTGTCTCTGCTCCCGTTGTATGCCGCGGCCGGCACTGCCGTTCTGGTCCTGCTCGCCGACCTGATCGTCGGTCGGCGCGGTGCAGTCTTCGGCGCCCTGACCCTCGGCGGCCTGGCTACCGCGGTCTGCGCGATCGTGGCCGGCGGTTCGCGTCCCGGCACCTTCTGCGCCGCCGGTGGCGAACTCTGCTCGTGGGTGCCGAGCCCGCTCGCGGTCGTCACGGCGGTCGCGTTCGCTCTGCTCACCGTCGGCGTGCTGGGCATCTCGATACCGGCACTGCGACTCGGCACCGCACCGGCCGGCGAGTTCTGCTTCCTGCTGGCCAGCTCGATGGCCGGCGGCGTGGTGGTCGGCTATGCCGGCGATCTGATCACGCTGATCGTCGGCCTGGAGACGCTCACCCTGCCGCTGTACGTCCTGGTGGGTCTGCGCCGCTACCTGCCGGGGGAGCGGGCCGGCACCGCGCCGGCCGCCGCCTCGGTGACGTTCCTGCTGATCAGCGTTGTGTCTACCGCGATCGCGCTGCTCGGCGCGGCCCTGAACTACGCCGCCACCGGAGCGCTGCACCTCGACCGGCTGGTGCCCGGCCGCGGCCCGATCGCCCCGGTTGCCGCCGCCGGGGTCGCCCTGCTGGTGATCGGCCTGGCCTTCAAGGTGGCCGCGGTGCCGCTGCACGCCTGGGCACCGCCGACCTACGAGGGTGCCCCGCTGCCGGTCGCCGCCTACCTGTCGACCGCTTCCAAGCTGGGCGGCGTGCTGGCCCTGGCCGCGATCGTGAGCCGGCTGGACACCGGTGCGATCGTCGCGGTGCTCGCCGTCGGAACGATGACGATCGGCAACCTGGTGGCGCTCCGCCAGTCCCGGATGGTCCGGCTGCTGGCCTGGTCGTCGATCGCCCAGGCCGGCTACATCCTGGCCGCGCTGGCACTGGGCGCGCCGGGTGTGCCGGCCGCGGTCGCGTACGCCGTCTTCTTCGTCGTCCTGGAGTTCCTGGCGTTCGGCGCGGTGACCGGCCTCCGCGAGCCCGGCGCCGACGGCGGCGACCTGCTCGCCTACCGCGGCGCGGCCCGCCGCTCCCGGTGGCTCGGCGCGGCGCTGGTGCTGGCGTTCGCCGGCCTCGCCGGCCTGCCACCCGGGCTGGCCGGCCTGTTCGCCAAGGTCACCGTCATGGACGCCTTGATCGACCAAGGCTGGGGCTGGCTGGCCGCCGTGGTGGCGCTGAACGCGGTGATCGGCCTGGCCTATTACGTCCGCGCCGCGGCGACGCTCTACGCCACGCCGCCGCGGGTGGGCATCCCGGTGGCCGACCCGGAGTTGCTCGAGGCGGCCACCCACCCGCGCCTGCCGGTGACCGGCCCGGCAGCCGCGGCCCTGATCGCCGCCGCGGCCGTGGTGGTGCTGCTCGGCTTCGCCCCGCAGCTGCTGTTCGACGCCCTGACCTAGGCTCTCTGCCGGCCGAGCCGTTGTCCCGGCCGGTTTTCCTGCCGGCCATGTCTTTCTCGCGGGCCAGTTTTCTGCCGTCTAGCTTTTGTCCCGGGCTAGCCGGTCGGCCACTTCTGCCAGCAGGTCGGCGGGCAGCTCCGGCGCGTCGAGCAGGCGGGCCAGCGACTCCGGCTCGTGCATGTAGATCCGGAACGCCTCGGCGATCGTCACGCCGTGCTCCGGCCGGCGCACGACCTCGATCGGATCGCCGGCCCGCACCGCACCCGGGGTCACCACCCGCAGATAGGCGCCGGTCCGGTTCGTCCGGCTGAAACGCTTCACCCAGCCGCGCTCGCCCATCTTGGCCTGGAACGTCGCGCACGGGATGCGGCCGAACGTGGGCTGCAACTCCAGCCGGTCACCGACCCGCCACACCTCACCGATCACCGCGCCGTTCACGTCGAGACCCACCGTGGTCAGGTTCTCACCGAAGTGACCGCCCGGCAGCGTGCGGCCCAGCTCACCTTCCCACCAGTCGTAGTCCTCCCGCGCGTACGCGTAAACCGCTTGGTCGTCGCCACCGTGGTGCTTGGGGTCGCCGATCGGGTCGCCGATCAGCCCACTGTGGAGCCCAATCGTCTTCGGCCCGGGCGCGCGCACCTCCACGGCCTCGTCAACCGGCACCTTGTCGATGCCGGTGAACTTGAGTTTCTTGGCCGGGTTGGGCCGGGCGACACCCACGTTGACGGTCAGCACCTTGCCGGAAGTCATGCCAACTCCACCACCGTTCGATCCTCGACGGGCTGGTAGCCCAGTTTCCGGTAGATCCGGTTGCTAACCGGATTGGCCAGGTCGGTGTGGAGCACCACGTCGCGCGCGCCGGCCGCCAACGCTTCCCGGGTCGCGGCGGCGGTGGCCGCACCGGCATAGCCGTTCCCGCGCAGCTCGGGCGGGGTGTAGACGTACTGCACCCGGATCATGCCGGCCGTCGACCTGCTCCGCACCGCCATCGACACCGGTGCGCCGCCGCTTTCCCAGAGAGTCACCCCGTCGTACGCGAGCCGGTCGTCGACGCTTTCCGCGGTGTTCGGATGATCCTCGTCGATGTCGTCGAAGAACGCGTCGAACCATCGCAGCAGCCGCTCGCGGTCGCCGGCCCCCGCTGGGCGCGCCGCACCCGGCGGGGGAACGGCGGGCGGAATCAGGGTGTCCAGCCGGTGCAACCGGGTTTGGTAGCTCACCGTGGCCGTGGCGCCGGTGCACTGCCGCCACTGTTGGGCGAAGACCTCGGCGGTGCCGGCCAGCAGATTCACGGCCGACGGCGGGCGGCCGGCCACCGCGGCCACGGCCGCGGGAATCGCCTCCGGCGGGATCTCGCTGAAGATCATCGGGTGCGGCGGCGTGTGCAGCAGTACGCCACCGACGGCACCCGACGGCGTACGCCACCAACCGAAAACCGGAGCATCTGACCCGTACGTCTGCAGGCCCCGCCGCCGCAGCGTGTCGACCAGCGTGAGCAGAGTGGTGTGCGGCACCGGGCGGGACCGCAGGAACTCACCCGCGGTCGCCGCGAAGCGCTCAACGTCATCGGTCAGCTCCCAGCTCACCGCTCCATCCTCGACCGCCGGCGGCCGGCGCGCACCCCGATTAAAGCCCCCACGCCTTCGCGATTCGGACGAGCGAGTCCTGACGGGTGGCCGGGTCGAAGACGGTTCCGGCCAGCATCAGTTCGTCCGCGCCGGTCCGGTGGACCAGCTCGTCCAGGCCGGCCACGACCTCCTCGGCGGTGCCCGCGAGTTGGGTGCCGGGTAGCGAGTCGAGCAGGCCGCGGTCGAGGTCGGAAAGCTCGACCGTGGCGGCCGACTCTGGTGAGACGATCGGGCCCAGCCGGCCGGTGCGCAGGCTCAACGCCATGATCCGGCTGGGGCCGGCCAGGAACTGCGCCTCCTCAGTCGTCTCCGCGGCGATCACCGACACGCTGACCATGGCGTGCGGCTCGGGGTGTCGCGGGGACGGCCGGAAGCCGGACCGGTAGAGGCGCAACGCGCCGTCCACATCGGAACTCGTCGCGAAGTGATATGCGTAACAGAACGGGAGGCCGAGGGCGGCGGCGACCTGCGCGCCGTACGTCGAAGAGCCGAGCATCCAGACCTCCGGAGAGCTTTCCGGCACCGGGGTGGCATGCAGTCGGGTTGTCGGGCCGGGCTCCACCCGGTCGTCGCCGAGCAGCGCGAGCACCGCCTGCAGATGCTCCGGGAACTGCTCGACGGTGAGGTGCGGTGCGACGCCGCGCAGGGCCGCCGCGGTCGCCTGGTCGGTGCCCGGCGCGCGCCCGATGCCCAGGTCGATCCGGCCCGGGTGGACGGCCTCGAGGAGGGCAAACTGCTCGGCCACCACGAAGGGCATGTGGTTGGGCAGCATCACGCCGCCGGCGCCGACCCGAATGGTATCGGTTTGCGACGCAATGATGCCGATCAATACCGGTGGTGACGTGGAGGCCACCGCTGGCATGTTGTGGTGCTCGGCGACCCAGAAGCGGGAAAATCCGCATTGGTCGGCTATTCGAGCGGTATCGATGGTTCCGCGCAGTGCGTCAGCGCTCGAGTGTCCATCACGAACGGTGGCGAGGTCGAGGACGGAGAGTGGAACCCGGGTTGCGGAAAGCACGTGCTGACCCTAACTCTCCGCTGTCCAGGTCGAGCTGTGTGCGCGCCGTAGGTATGTTGTGGCACGCCCCCGATTTCCGCGCCGTGCTGCCACGCACGCATCTCTGGTCGCTCGCCGTCGAGGAGCAGTTCTCCCTGGTCTGGCCCCTGTTGCTGCTGGCCGTCTGGGCCGGCCGGCGGGGCGCCCGGTCGCGATGACCAAGGCGGCCTGCCAGCTGCCGCAGGTGCTGGTCTACAACCCGGTGCTCAAGCGGCCCTACGACGAGTGCGTTCAGTGGCGCGACCGGGTCCTCAACCGGGTCGTGGCGGACCGCCCCGACCTGGTGGTGATGGCCTCCAACGACCTCGACAACGGCGGGATGATCGACGAGTTCGGCAACCCGGTCCCGCGCCCCGGGCTGACCGACGACCCGGCCTGGGTGACTGCCTGGCAGCAGACCTGGGCGAAGCTCACCGGCATACCGCTGGTGCTGCTGCAGGACTCACCGTGGCCGCTGGGCAACGCGCCCGAATGTGCCGCGACCAACGCGCGCCGGGTGGACGACAAGTGCGTACGCCCGGTGCAGAAGGCGATCGCCGAGCCGAACCGCCGCCGCCTGATCGCCGAGGCGGCCCGCTCTGCTCACCTATACGCACCGCCCCGCCGCCGGACGCGGTGATTGCTTCTTCGGCCGGACGCCGTGGTTATGAACAGCGTTTCTGTTGTCGGATCGTCTGCACGCCGACCGTGACCGCGGCCAGCGCCGCGCCCGGAACCAGCAGCCATATCGGCCACGGATACACCGGCTCCACCGTCACCATGACCATCAGATAGACCACCACGTTGATTGCGGCCACCGCACCCCAGATGGTCCAGAGGACGAGCAGCGCGGTGGGCAGCCGGCGAGCCTGCCGCCGCACCTCGGCCGTCTGCTTGGCGTGCATCTCGGCCGCGCTCACCCCCGGTCGCGGCAGGTCGGCGACCAGGACGAGTAGCTCCGAGTAGGTGCGGGCGGCATAGGCGTCGCGCACCCGATCGTCGTACTCATGCAGGCTCAGGCGCCCCTCGTCGAGCGCGCCCCGCAGCTGCTCCGCGATCTTTTCCCGGTCCGAGTCGGCCGCGCGCAGCGACTCGACATCGGACCTGATTTCCTTCGCCATCGGGCTCCCTCTCGCACAGGCTGCGGCGCCAGGCTAACCAACGGCGCCGGGGGGCCGGCAGGGGGAAATACCCGGATGTTGGTGATCATCGCCAGGATGGCCGGGCGGTACGTGCGGCATTTGTCCCGGCCGGCACCAGCCGCCGCGGGCGTGCCGCCTCGGTCCCGGCTTCGACCCGGCAGCGATCAAGCGGCTCGGCGGTCGCGCGCCGGTACCCGCTCTGATCGTGTTGACTCTGAGCCTGCGCTAGTTCCGGCGGGCAGCGATCAGGCGGGCTCGGCGGTCAGCGCCTGGTTCAGGCGGTCCGCCGCGCGCCGGTCGGCGCGGGCGATCGAGCCGTGCGGCACCGCCGTCACTAGTGCCGCGACCATCAGTACCCCGGCCGCGAAGACGAACGCCCAGGGCAGCCCGCCCGGCCGGTCGACGATTGCGCCGGCCACCGCCCCGCCGGCCGCGCTGCCCGCGACGGACATGGTGATCACCCAGGTGTACGCCTCGTTCAGCATCGACGCCGGCGCAAGCCGGCCCACCAGATTGCTCTCTACGGTCAGGGCCGGCGCGATCGTCGCGCCACCCAGCACCAGTGCCACGCCGAGATAGATCGGGCTCGGCATCAGCGCGAGCACCAGGAAGCTGGCCGACACCGCAGCCAACAGCCAGGCGAGCTGACTGGACAACGACATCGTCGGCCGGCGGGTGCCGAACCAGATGCCGCCGATGGCGCTACCCACGCCCCAGACGCCGAGCAACATGCCACCCAGGCCGTCCCCGCCGCCGTGCAGGCCGGCATAGGCCGGCACGATCACGCCGGCTGCCCCGAACGAGATGCCGAGCGCAATCACGCAGACCAGCAGCGCGGGGAAGCCGGACACCCGCAGCGGCCCCAGCCCTTTGGCCGAATCGTCCGCCGCATGCCGCGCCCAGTGCCGCATCACCGGCAGCCGGGCGATCCACAGTGTCCCCAGCAGGGTCGCGACCGCGGAGGCGAGCAGCGCCGCGGCCGGCCGCCC
>DASWMR010000111.1:0-4408 GCA_036399635.1 Actinoplanes sp.
CCGGTCGGTCCGGCGCCGTCGACGGTGGCCGGCGCGGCCCGGTGCAGCACCGCGCCGGTGTGCCCGTCGAGCCGTTCGATCCGGCCGGAGGAGAGGATCAGCACCGCCGGAGCGGTGCCCGGCGCCGCCACCACGTTCACCGAGCCGCCGAGTGAGACCGACCAGAGAGCCGCGCCGGTGTCCAGGTCGACGCCGCGGACCTCGGTGTGCAGCGGCGGCTCGGTGTGCGGTTCACCGGTGGACGAGAAATACAGCATTCCGGGCTCACCGGAGTCCTGGTCGTAGACCGTGCCGGAGCGGAACTGCTGGTGTTGCACGATGCCGACCCGCCCGCCCGGCAGCGGCATCACCGGCACCGGCAGCGACCAGCGGAGGTGGCCGGTGTCGGCGTCCAGCACGCTGGTCGCCGGGCCGTCGGAGAGCAGCACCACGGCACCGACCCGGGTGGCCGACACCCGGGCGAAGCCGACGTCGTCCGGGCCGCTCACCCGGGCCGCGGTGGGTGCGGTCCAGAGCTGGCGCGGCGCCTGGCCGCCGATCGACCAGGCGGTGACGACCCACTCGTCGCCGGCCGCGGCGATGCTGTAGAGCTCGTCGCCGGCGAGCAGGAACGGCGTGTCGGTGTTGTGCACCGGCAGGGTGCCGACCGCTTGCCAGAGCGTCGGCACACCCGGCGCGCTCGCGCCGAGGGCGACGGCCAGCACGGCGGCGAGCAGCAGGCCGGGGAGCCGGTAACGGTGGGCGGGCGGCGGCGAGGCGAGCGCGGGATCGGGCCAGCCGGTCAGGTCCAGCTCGATCACCGCCAACCCTCACCCCTCCCGGTACGCCCAGACGACCAGTTCGCCGTACACGGACCGGCACACCAGCCGGCTCGGCACCGCCTCGCAGTCACCGGTGCCGGCGGGCAGGTCGGTGAGCAGGCGCGGTTGCCGTACACCGGGTCGGGCGACGGCGACCATCGTACGGCCTCCGGTCGCAATCGAGCGGGTGACCAGCAGGTGGTCGCCCCCGCCGGAGCCACCGACCAACCGCCAGCCGGCCAACTCGACCTCGACCACCCCGGCCTGCGGATCGACGATCCCGATCAGGCTGGTGTCGTCCGCCCCGCCGTACGCGACCCACATCGCGCCGATGGCACTTACGTCGCGCCACTGCGGCCGGTCCCAGCGTTCGCCGCCGGTCGCCGGGTCGATGGCACGCACCCCCTCCGGACCCAACAGGCAGGCGAGAACGCCGCACTGCTTGATCACGTACGCCTCGCGGGCCGGCACGGTCCAGCTTGCCCGCAGCGTCACCGGGTCGTACGCGGTGATCTCCGTCCCGGCCGCACCGGGGTGCCGCAGCAGAATCATCCCGCCGGCCACCGCCGGGTTGTCCGGGTCGTAGTCGGCCGCCGGCACCGTCGTCTGGGCGAGCCGCTCACCGGTGTCCAGATCGTGCACGGCCATCGTGCGGTCATCACGCACCAGCAGCATCCGGGCACCCGCGTCGGCCGGGCCGGGCACGCTCAGCAGCACCCCGCTGGACGGCACCGGGACGGTCCACCGGGTGTAGCCGGTGACCGGGTCGAGCGCGTCGATCGGCCCCTGCACCCGCCGGTTGGCGCCGGCCTGGCTGCGCACGGTCTGCACCGCGAGCAGCGCCGAGGAGCCGGCCACGCTGACGACGCTGCCCGGCCGCTCCCACCGCCGGACGCCGTTGCCGATAGCGATCGCCGTGGTGCGCGCCTCGGCCGACCCGACCGTCCACGGCCGCATCAGCACCAGCCCGTCGGCCAGCCGCAGCCGGTAGGCCGGCGTCGACTGCCCGGCCTGCCAGCGCATCCGCCCGGTGCCCAGGTCGTACGAGGTGAGCTCGCCGAACGTCTGGGCCAGCAGCACGCCGTCGTCGGTAAGGGCGTAGACGTCGGCCGGGCCCACCTCGAGCCGCACGATCTGGGAGAGCGGCGACTTCGCCGGAGCTCCGGAGGCCGCCACGCAGAACAGCACGAGTACGGCGAGTGTCGCGGCCGGAAACCAGTCCGGGACCGTGGAGCGGGTGGGGTGACGGTACGAGTCGGGTTCGCCGCGTTCCAGACCGAGATCGATGGTGACCGCGCTCTCGACATCCATACCTAAAACGGTAACGAGGAGATAACGATGCCGCCCACACCGAACGTCAAATACGGCTTTCGCCGTTTTTTCCGCCTTTGACTGATCTTGGTCTCCCAGCGCACCGGCCACGCCGGCCGCGGCGCCGGTGACCAGGCAACCGTGCCGCCGGGCGGCGCAACCGGATCAGGCGGCGGGCAACGGCTGGGTGCTCGTCTCGTCCTCCAGACGGGTGACCCACTCGGTCACCCGACGGGCGACGTCCTGCGCGGTGAGGCCCAGCGATTCGAGGATCTCGGCCCGGGTGCCGTGCGGATGGAAGCCGGCCGGCACGCCGAAGTCGCGCAGCGGCACGTACACCTCGGCGTCGCGCAGCGCGCTCGCCACCGCGTCGCCGACGCCGCCCGCGCGCACACCGTCCTCCAGGGTGACCACCCGGCGGTGGCGGGCGGCGAGACCGATCATCTCGATGGGCACCGGGCGGACCCAGCGCGGGTCGACCACGGTCACGCCGTAGCCCTGCTCGGAGAGCCGCTCGGCGACCTCGAGCCCGAGCCCGGCAAACGAGCCGACCGCGACCACCAGGACGTCTCCGCGCTCGTCCTCGCGCAGCACGTCGATCTGGCCGACCCGGCGCACGGCGGGCAGATCGGGCGGGACCGCGCCGGTCGGAAAGCGCACGATCGTCGGGCCGTCCTCCACCGCGACCGCCTCGCGCAACTCCTCGCGCAGCGTCGCCGCGTCCCGCGGGGCGGCGATGCGCAGGCCGGGCACCACGCCGAAGACGCTCATGTCCCAGATGCCGTAATGGCTCGGCCCGTCCGGCCCGGTGATGCCCGCCCGGTCCAGCACGAAGGTCACCGGCAGCTCATGCATCGCCACGTCCAGCAGGACCTGGTCGAAGGCGCGGTTGAGGAAGGTGGCGTAGACGGCGACCACCGGGTGCAGCCCGCCCATCGCCAGGCCGGCCGCGGAGGTCGCCGCGTGCTGCTCGGCGATGCCCACGTCGTACGCGCGCTCGGGGTACTTGCGGGCCAGCTTCGCAATGCCGGTCGGCTCGGCCATCGCGGCGGTGATGCCGACGATATCCGGCCGCTCGTCGGCGATCTTGACGAGCTCGTCGGCGAAGACCCCTGTCCACTTCACCGCGGCCGCGGCCAGCAGCTTGCCGGTCTCCACGTCGAAGGCGCCGCCCGGGCCGTGCAGACAGTCCGCCTCGTCCTGCTCGGCCGGGCGGTAGCCGTAGCCCTTGCGGGTCACCGCGTGCACGATCACCGGGGCGTTGAAGCCCTTCGCCCGGCGCAGCGCCGACTCCATCGCCTCCACGTCGTGGCCGTCCACCGGCCCGATGTACTTGAGGCCGAGATCCTCGAACATCGGCTGCGGGCTGATCGCGTCCTTGATCCCCCGCTTGACCGCGTGCAGCACCTCGTAGACCGGCTTGCCCACCACCGGCGTCGAGCCGAGCGCATCCTTGACCAGGTCGAGCACCCGCTCGTAACCCGGGTTGAGGCGCAGCGTGGAGAGGTGATCGGCGAGGCCGCCGATCGTCGGCGCGTACGACCGGCCGTTGTCGTTGACGACGATGACCAGCCTGTTCTTCGACGCGGCGATGTTGTTGAGGGCCTCCCAGCACATCCCGCCGGTGAGCGCGCCGTCGCCGACCACGGCCACCACGTGCCGGTCCTCGCCGCGCAGCGCGAACGCCTTGGCCAGCCCGTCGGCGTAGGAGAGCGCGGTGGACGCGTGCGAGTTCTCGATCAGGTCGTGCTCGCTCTCCGCCCGGCTCGGGTAGCCGGAGAGGCCGCCGCGCCGGCGCAGCAGATCGAAGCCGTCCTGCCGGCCGGTCACGATCTTGTGTACGTACGCCTGGTGGCCGGTGTCGAAGAGCAGCCGGTCGCGCGGCGAGTCGAAGACCCGGTGCAGCGCCAAGGTCGTCTCCACCACACCCAGGTTCGGCCCGAGGTGGCCGCCGGTGCGCGAGACCTTGGCCACCAGGAAGTCGCGGATCTCGGCGGCGAGCAGGATCAGCTGCTCCGTGGTGAGGCGCTTGAGATCACCGGGTGCGGTGATGCTCGCCAGGACGCCGGACGCGGAGGGGTGAGCTTCACTCATGGGCCCGAAGTCTATCGGCGCCGCGCCGCACCGCATCCCGCGTAAAGGCCCGGTGCGCAGTCCTGCACACAACTTTCACACCGGCGCGAGCGGGCACAGGGTGTGACGCACGTTACTTTCGCGGCCTGACGGCCCGCCTCAGGCCGGCAGCAGCAATGCCACGCACTCCACGTGCTGGGTCATCGGAAAACAGTCGTACGCCC
>DASWMR010000112.1:0-5927 GCA_036399635.1 Actinoplanes sp.
TTCCGATGATGGTCAGGAAAACAGTGGCGATGACCACAGGAAAGAAGATCTGCCGCCGGGGCTGGGAATGATCATCGGACGGGGTCACCGGCCCAGAATGGCAGCAGGCGACGATGACGTCCATCGCGCTCCCGACAGACCCGGCACGCCTCGTGCTGCTACGCACAGTAGGCTCACGAGGGGCAACAAAATCGACCCGGAGGTGCACTCAGCGTGGCCGAACGAAGTTCCTTCGTCGTTGTCGCCAACCGTCTGCCCGTCGATGAGGTCACCACCGCAGACGGCGAGCGCCAGTGGCGCACGAGTCCGGGCGGTCTCGTCACCGCGCTGCATCCGGTGCTGACCGAGCACGGCGGCACCTGGATCGGCTGGGCGGGTGGCACCGGCGAGGCGCCCGAACCGTTCGATCTCGAGGGCATCCACATCCACCCGGTTCCACTCAGCGCCGAGGAGCTGGAGCGCTACTACGAGGGGCAGTCGAACGCCACGATCTGGCCGCTCTATCACGACGCGGTCGAGACACCGGTGTACAAGAGGCGCTGGCGCGACTCGTACCGGCTGGTCAACCAGCGCTTCGCGCAGGCCGCGGCGGAGGTCGCCGACGAGGGCGCGACCGTGTGGGTGCAGGACTACCAGCTTCAGCTGGTTCCGGCGATGCTGCGCGAACTGCGCCCCGACCTGAAGATCGGGTTCTTCCTGCACATCCCGTTCCCGCCGATCGAGCTGTTCATGCAGATGCCGTTCCGCGCCGAGGTGCTGCGCGGGCTGCTCGGCGCCGACCTGGTCGGCTTCCAGCAGCGGCTGGCGGCACAGAACTTCGTCCGGTTGGCGCGGCACCTGCTCGGGCTGCGCTACGAGGGCCAGTCGATCCAGGTGGACGGTCGCAAGGTCAAGGCCGGCGCCTTCCCGATCAGCATCGACACCCGCGACATGGAGCGGATGGCCGCCGAACCCAAGGTGCAGGCCCGGGCCAAGGAGATCCGCGCCGAGCTCGGCGACCCGCACACGATCATCCTGGGTGTCGACCGGCTCGACTACACCAAGGGCATCGAGCTGCGCCTCAAGGCGTTCCGGGAGCTGCTCGCGGACGGCAAGCTCAAGGTCGGTGACACGGTGATGGTGCAGGTGGCGACGCCGAGCCGGGAGCGCGTCGAGCACTACCAGGCGCTGCGGGTCAAGGTGGAACGCGAGGTCGGCCGGATCAATGGCGAGTTCGGCCGGGTGGGCGTGCCGGCGGTGCACTACCTGCACCAGTCGTACAGCCGTCAGGAGCTGGCCGCGATGTATGTGGCGGCCGACGTCATGATGGTCACCCCGCTGCGGGACGGGATGAATCTGGTCGCCAAGGAGTACGTCGCCTGCCGCGGCGACACCGGTGGCGCGCTGGTGCTCAGTGAGTTCGCCGGCGCGGCGACCGAGCTGCGGCAGGCCTTCCTCTGCAACCCGCACGACCCGGACGGGGTCAAGGATGCGCTGCTGCGCGCGGTTGGTGCCGAGCCCGCCGAGCTGAAGCGGCGGACCAGGGTCATGCAGCGGCACCTGCGTACGCACGATGTCGCCGAGTGGGCCCGCACGTTCCTCGACGAGTTGTCGGGGGCGCCCAGCGGGCCCGAGGTCGGCTCCAGCGCTGAGCCTGCCCCGATCGACGGGTAACTCAGTCCACGTAGAGGCAGAAGGGGTGGCCGGCCGGGTCGAGGTAGACCCGGACGTGCTCCTGCGGCTGGAACTCGGCCAGGGTGGCGCCCGCCTTCTCGGCGTGCGCCGCCGCCTCGGCCAACTCGGCGACCTTGATGTCCAGGTGGACGCTCATCTGCTGGTCGCCCGGCCCGGCCGGCCACACCGGACGCGCGTACTGTTTCTCGGTCTGAAAGGAGAGCCCGGCGCCCCCGCCGGGCGCGCCCAGGGTGATCCAGTCGTCGTCCTCCTGGATCGCACTCCAGCCCAGCAGCCGCTGGTAGAACTCCGCCAGTTCCCGAGCATCCGGCGAGTCCAGCACGATCCCCGTCAGCATCATCTGCGGTCGTCCGTCCATTGACTACGAGTACCCGTCCTGTGACGGTTCTATCCCCCAGCGTATCTATCTGCTATCCGCACGACGTCACCCACGACCACCACGGCCGGCGGGCGGATGCCGGCCTCGGCCACGTCGGCGGCAATCGCGCCGAGGGTGCTGTGCAGCGCCCGCTGATGGGTGGTCGAGCCCTCCTGCACCACGGCGGCCGGAGTGCCCGCGGGCCGCCCCTCGGCGATCAGCCGGGCCGAGATCGCGGCCAGGTTCTTGAGGCCCATCAACACCACGACGGTCCCGCGCAGCCGACCGAGGGCCGGCCAGTCGATCAGCGACGCGGGGCTGTCCGGCGGCACGTGGCCGGAGACCACGGTGAACTCGTGCGCGACGCCGCGGTGGGTGACCGGGATGCCAGCCAGCGCGGGCGCCGCGATCGAACTGGTCACCCCGGGAACCACCAGCACCGGCACGCCGGCCTCGGCGCAGGCGATCGCCTCCTCGCCGCCGCGGCCGAAGACGAACGGGTCACCACCTTTGAGTCGCACCACGAACTTGCCCTCGAGCGCGCGGTCGACCAGGATCCGGTTGATCTCCTCCTGGGCGGCAGCCGGCCCGTACGGGACCTTGGCGGCGTCGACGAACTCGACCTCCGGCCGCAACTCGCCGAGCAGCATGCCGGGCACCAGCCGGTCGGCGACCACCACGTCGGCGGCGGCCAGCAGGCGGCGTCCCTTCACCGTGATCAGCTCCGGGTCGCCGGGACCGGCGCCCACCAGGGCGACGCCCTTGTGCTCGGGCGAGGCCGGGGGTGCGCTCTCCAGCGCGTGGGCGACCAGGTCGCGGACGGCCATCGCCCGGCGCCGGTCGCCGCCGTCGGTGACCGCGACGGTGACCTGGCCGTGCCGGGTCACCGCGGGCGTCCAGGCGGTGGCCGCGTCCCGGTCGTCGGCCCGCACGCAGAACACCCGGCGCTGTTCGGCGGCCTCGCTGACCTGCTCGGCGGCCACCGGATCGTCGATCGCGACCTGCACCAGCCAGGCGCCGTCGACGTCGGCCGGCTCGAACCGCCGCGGTTGCCAGGACGCCCGGCCGGCGTCCACGATTCCGTGCAGCGCCGGGGTCAGCACTGGCGACACGATCTCCACCCGGGCGCCGGCCGCGAGCAGCGCGGGCACCCGCCGGGTGGCCACCGCACCACCCCCGACCACCAGCACCCGGCGGTCGGCCAGTTTGAGGGCAAGCGGATAGAGGTTCACTTGCCCTCCCCCGGCTCCTCGCTCTTTTCGGACACGCCCGCCGAGTCGAATGTGGCGACCTCGTGCAGCACCCGCACGGCGGCCGACACGACCGGCAGCGCGAGCACCGCGCCGCTGCCCTCGCCGAGGCGCATGCCCAGATCGAGCAGGGGCTCGAGGCCGAGGTGAGCGAGGGCGACGGAGGCGCCCGGCTCGGCCGAGCGGTGCCCGGCGACCATCGCGGCCACCGCGGCCGGGGCGAACGCGGCGGCGGCCAGCGCGCCGGCGGCGGCGATCACGCCGTCGATGATCACCGGTACCCGGTGCGCGGCGGCACCGAGCACCAGGCCGGCCAGCGCCGCGTGCTCCAGGCCGCCGACCGCGGCCAGCACGCCGAGCGGGTCGGCCGGGTCGGGCGCGTGCCGCTCGAGGGCCGCGCTCACGACGGCCACCTTGTGCGCGAGCATGTCGTCGGCGATGCCGGTGCCGCGGCCGGTGACCCGGTCTGCCGGGGTACCGGTGAAGACCGCGATCAGGGCCGCGGCCGGTGTCGTGTTGGCGATCCCCATGTCGCCGGTGAGCAGGCACTTCACGCCGGCCGCGACGAGCTGGCCGGCGACCTGGATGCCCACCTCGACGGCCGCACGGGCCTCCTCGCGGGTCAGTGCCGGCTCGACAGTCATGTCCCGGGTGCCGCGGCGCACGTTGGCGTCCAGCAGCGCCGGGCCGGCCGGCGGCGGGACCGCCACCCCCACGTCGACCACGATCACATCCGCGCCGGCCTGGCGGGCGAACGCGTTGACGACCGCACCGCCGGCCGCGAAGTTCGCCACCATCTGGGCGGTGACCTCCTGCGGCCAGGGGGTCACACCCTGGGCGTGTACGCCGTGGTCCCCGGCGAAGATGGCGACCACCGCGGGCTCGGGCAGCGGCGGCGGGCAGCACCCGGCGAGGCCGGCCAACCGCACCGACAGCTCCTCCAGCGCGCCGAGCGACCCGGCCGGCTTGGTCAGCCGGGCCTGCAGCTCGCGCGCGGCGGCCATGGCCTCCTGGTCGGCCACGCGGACGGCGTCGACGGTCTGCTCCAGGGTCACGAACGCTCCTCGATCACGGCGGTCAGGGTTACGACGAAAGCATCGGTGGTGGAAGTGTCCCGCACGGCGATCCGCAGCCAGTCGGCGCCCAGGCCCGGGAAGGTGTCTCCCCGGCGTACGGCATAACCGCGTTCCCGCAGCTCAAGGCGAATCTTGTCGGCGCCCGGCAGCCGTACGGCGACGAATGCGCTCGCCGGATCACCGGCCACCGTGAGGTTCGGCACGTGCGCGAGCCGGCGCAGCAGGTGGGTGCGCTCGGCGGCGAGGCGCGCCGCGATCGCACGCTCCGCGGCGACCGCGACCGGCGACGCACAGGCGGTGGCGGCGGCGAGCGCCGGCGTGGAGACGGCCCAGAGCGGCTGCGCAGCGGCCAATCGGGGCAGCAGGTCGGCCGGGCCGAGCAGATAGCCGATCCGCAGGCCGGCCAGCCCCCAGGTCTTGGTCAGGCTGCGCAGCACGACGAGTCCGGGCAGGTCACGGCGGCTCGCCAGGGACTCCGGCTCGCCATCGACCCCGGCCCGATAGGTGGTGTCGGCGAACGCCTCGTCGACCACCAGCACCCGGCCGGGCCGGGCCAGCGCGGCGACGGCCTCGGCGGGGTGCAGCACCGAGGTCGGGTTGGTGGGGTTGCCGACGAAGACCAGGTCGGCGTCGTCCGGCACCAGCGCGGGGTCGAGGCGGAAGCCGTCCGCCTCGCGCAGCAGCACCCGGTCGACGACGTGGCCGGCGTTTCGCAGGGCCGCCTCCGGCTCAGTGAACTGCGGATGCACCACGACCGGCCGGCGCGCGTCCCGCAAGGCCTGGGCGAGCAGCACGAACGCCTGGGCGGCACCGGCCGTCAGCAGGACCTCGGCCGGGCCGCGGCGGTGCCGCCGGGCCACCGCGGCGGTGGCCTCGCCGCCCTGCGGATACGCCCGCAGGCGGCCCAACGACGCCGCGAGCGGCTCGGCCAGCCACTCCGGCATCGGCTCGTGTCGCACGTTGACCGCCAGGTCGATCAGGCCGCCGCCCACCTCGCTGTCGCCGTGGTGGCCGAGGTCGACAAATCCATCGCCGCCCGGCGTGTCGCCTGGGTGGCGGGGGTCGATCGTCATGCCCTTCAGCATGCCCGACGATTTTCCGCGTCTCACTTCGGCCGTTCCGTCGGGACAAGGTCCGTTTTGTCATACCTTCGGAGGGTGGCAGCCGGAAAAGTCGCACCCCTCGTCCGCGCCGGCCTGATCGCGGGCCTCGTGATCGCCGGACTCACTTACCCCCTAGCCGCCCTCGCCGGACTCGGCGTGAAGGCCGGCGCCGAAGCTCTGCAGGGCATGCCCGACGTCCTCACCGAGGTGCCGAGCGCGCAAACCACCTACGTGTACGCCAACGACGGCCGCACGCTGCTGACGATGTTCTACGAGGAACACCGCCGACCTACCAAGATCAGCCAGATGTCCAAGCACGTCACCGACGCGATCGTGGCGTCCGAGGACAACCGGTTCTACGAGCACAACGGCGTCGACGCCAAGGGCGTGGCCCGGGCATTCGTCGCCAACCAGAAGGCCGGCGGCGTCTCCCAGGGCGCGTCCACGCTGACCATGCAGTACGTGC
>DASWMR010000113.1:0-1937 GCA_036399635.1 Actinoplanes sp.
GTGGGCGGGCCGCTCCGACGTCAACCCGGAGCACCTGGGTCGGCGCTTCGAGAAGCACCTCGCCTCGGCCGCGGAAGACCTGGTGCGCGCCGGCCAGGCGGTCATCCTGCAGTACCACCAGGACGGTCGACTGGTCGCCAGCGAGCTGTACGTCGTCTCGCCCACCATGGTCGGTGCCTACCTGTTCGGCTTCGATCCCGCGTTGCGCGAGCAGATCAGCGTCATCGTGCTGCTGGACAGCCAGGGCGTCATGCTGGCCGACCAGCTCGGCCGCCGCACGCTGAGCCTGCTGCGCGGCGACGAGCCGTACAAGCTGCGCTGGCGTCCGCGACCGGTGCCGAACGAGCGATTCGTGCTGGGCCGGCCGGGCAGCCTGGCCGGTGCCGCCGGACCGCACTACCTGCGCGCCCGGGCCGCCGCGGTCGCGCTTGCCGCACGTCGGCTCCCCCGGCTGCTCACCCTGGCCCACGCCATCGGAGCGGCGGACCGGAAGACCGTGCTCGCCCGGTTGCGAATCCGACCACGGCACCGCGATTCCCAGCCGTTGATCTGACCGGCGGTCCCGCCCACCGCAACGCATCACCCTGCCCGGATTCCGGGCGCCCTCCAACCCCCAGAAAGGGCAACCGTGCGCGCCATCTCCGTCGTCATTCCCGCCTACAACGAAGCCGACAACATAGCGGCGACGCTGAACTCCATACCGGTCGTCGAGCTTAAATCGGCAGGTCTCGATGTCGAATTACTCGTCGTCGACAACGGCTCATCGGACGAGACCGCAGCGGTCGCCCGGGACTGCGGAGCCCGGGTGATTGTGCAGCCGGTCCGCGGTTACGGAAATGCCTACAAGGTGGGCTTCGCAAACTGCACGGGCGACGTGATCGCCACCGGCGACGCGGACCTCACCTATCCCTTCCAGATCCTGCCGCACGCGGTCGAGGTGCTGCAGCGCGACGGCATCGACTTCCTGTCGACCGACCGGCTGGCCACCCTCGACCGCCAGTCGATGACCCGCTCGCACATCTGGGGCAACCGGGCCTTCAGCCTGGCGACCCGGACCCTGTTCGGCGCACCGTTCCGCGACTCGCAGTCCGGTATGTGGATCTTCCGACGCGAGGTTCTGTCCAAGGTGCAGGTGCGCTCCGGCGGCATGGCCTTCTCGCAGGAGCTCAAGGTGGAGGCGTTCCGCCAGGGGCTGCGCTGCGCCGAGATGTCGATCGACTATTACCCGCGCGGCGGGGAGTCCAAGAACCGGACAGTGGTCGACGGATTCGGCAATCTCGGTCAGCTGCTGGCCGCCCGAGCCCGGATCGGGGTCTCGCCCACCGCCGCCGCCGGCCGGTCCCGCCGCGGACTGGTGCCGGTCGCCGGCGCACGGTCGATGCCGGAGCGGACGACCCCGTGAAGATCCTCATCGTGACCGCCTACTTCCCGCCGCACGTCGGTGGGGTGGAGGTGGTGGCCCAACAGCAGGCCGCGATGCTGGCCGAGGCCGGGCACGAGGTCGTCGTCGCCACCACCCGCTCCACCAACCGCTCAGGCGCCGGCCGCCCGGCCCCCGAACAGGTCGGCGGCTACACCGTCGAGCGACTGCCGGCGGCCGATCTCGTGGAGCGACGACTGCGGATCCCGTACCCGCTGGTGGGTCTGACCTTCGGCCGGGCGCTGCACCGGCTGGTCCGCTGGTGCGACGCGGTGCACGTGCACGA
The DNA here is from genome assembly GCA_036399635.1 of Actinoplanes sp. Lineage (GTDB taxonomy): Bacteria > Actinomycetota > Actinomycetes > Mycobacteriales > Micromonosporaceae > Actinoplanes. Next base: position 1,707 of record DASWMR010000113.1, read on the forward strand.
CGTGCTGTATCTGCCGTCCCAGCTCGCCGCGGTGTTCGCCCGCCGCGCCGAAAAACCCTTGTACGCGACGCAGCACGTGGGACCGGTCAACCATCCCAGCCGGTTGGTCGCCACGATCGAACGGATCGTCAACGCCGTAGCCGGCGGCTACATCTGGCGGCAGGCCCGCCGGGTGGTGTCCTACAACCCGATGGTCGAGGACCACCTGCGCGCCAACCGCGTCCCGTCGGA
>DASWMR010000114.1:0-3283 GCA_036399635.1 Actinoplanes sp.
CGGCGGCCTCGGCGCGTACCGAAGCGGCCTTGGCATTTGCGTCGGCGACCTTCGCCTGGGCGTCGTCGACGGCCTGACCGCGGGTGGCCTGTGCATCGGCCCGGTCGCTCTGCAACTGGCGCAGCGCCCGCGCGCCGAGCACCAGCCCGGCGATGACGAAGGCGCCGAGGACGACGACCGCCACCACGAGCACCCAGTCCAGGGCGGTCATCTCGCCGCGTCTCCCTTCGCCGCCCGACGCGTTGCTGGCGCGCGCAGGCCTGTCTGCGGGATGCCCGACCAAGGCGGAGGACCGCAGGCCGTATCGCCCCGCGACGCATTTGCCTGCGCCGGGACCGACCGCCGTTATGTCTGGCCCCTCGGCAGCACGGTCCGTCACCGGGGGAGGCATCGACGACCCAGCTCAGCGGCCCATCAGGGACCCCCAGGTCGTTACAAGTGATGCCTTAATGTAATGCGATCTATGTTGTGCGTGTTGCTTGCGATGGTCGAACAAACCTTGTGTAACGCGAGGCTAGGTCGCGAGAGCCACTTCGGTCAAGGATCCATGATTCGGCAGTGGATGGGACTTAGGGCACAGACCTGCTTACGCCCAGCTCACGATCCTGGTGGGCATTTCAGGCGTACCGGGACCAGAGATCACGCATTGGTTCCCAGCTCTCCCCCACGCCGTCCCTCCAGTACGCCAGCAGATAACCAGCGACCGGGGTCTGTGCGTCGTCCCACCAGATGCCGCTGACCGTCCGGGTAGTTCCACGCTCAGTTAGACGGTACGCATACTCAACGTAGTTGCCGGTGGTCCGCCCGGATGGCGTGGCACGCTCGGTCGCCGGAACCGCACCCGGGGTGAGAGTGCGCGCGTCGACCGCCTGGCCGAGAGCCTTCACCCGAGCCTTGTCCCGGTCGGCAGCCGACTTGTACTCCACGAAAATCGCACTCATCCCGTCCAGCGTGCATCGCACCCGGTTCTTCTCACCGGCGTTGAGGGCGGGGCCGCCCGGGGTGCCGTTGCGGACGCACGTAGCCAGATAAGGCAGCCAGGCTTGGGCGATCGTCGTCAGGCCGGTGCCGGCGAAGTCCGGCTGATTGACGGCGACCTGGTTCTGCTCGAAGACCCCTAGCGAGCTGGACGGCTGCGGGGTCGGCGTGGGAGCGGCGGTAGCCGACGCGGGTGCGGTTTTCCGGCCGGTGAAATAGCCGGCGGTGCCGAAGATCACGAGGCCGGCTATCAGGCCTGCCAGTATGCCGATCAGGAGCCGACTGCGCTCCGGCGGCGGCGACGGCTCGATACGGCGCCCGGGCGGAGCGACGAAACCGTAGGGGTCGGCAGTGCGGGGCGGGGTGGCCTCGGTGATCCAATTGTCGCTGTCGCTGGTGAACGGGCCGTAGGGGGCGCCGCTCCCAGGGTGGCCGGGGCCGCTCGTGGGGTGGCCTGCACTCGTGGGGTGGCCTGCACTCGCGGGGTGGCCTGCACTCGCGGGGTGCCCTGCACTCGCGGGGTGCCCTGCGCCGCTTGGGGGAGGCTCTACGCCTTGTGGAGACTGGCGGGAGTATCCGACATTTCCGTAATATTCGGTGTCACTCGCTAGGTGCCCCTCGCCTACGGGATACGGAGTTCCATCGTGGGGCGGGCTAGCGGGGTCGGGACCATATGGAGTTCCGCTGATCGGCGCCGGACTGGTGGCGTACGGGTCGGACCAGGCCTGATCTGAGCTGATCTGCTCGGTGGAGTGCGACTCCGGTGTGACCGGCCCGCCCAGCTGCGACCCATTGATCGGCGCGGCATTCCGCTCAGTCGGATCGGCACCCTCCGGGAGGGGACCGCCGCCCCGGATCCGGCCCTGCGAGTCCTCAGTCACGACGCTGCAGATTACCAGGCAGTCGCCAACGGCAATGCCCCCGGAGATCGCCGGCCATCCATTACCGACACCACTCAGGTTGGTCATGATCGGCGAGCGGCACGGTCCATTCGCCTAGTGGCGCTGCCCGCCAGTCACACCTCGGACGATGCCGCCGTTCATGGCGCAGGCAATGCAGACACATCCGGCCGCGGCTTGGTGCCCCCGGCCGGACGTTCCACTTCTACTACTGCGGACTCGCGTGCTCGCAGCCTTGCGGCCCGCATGCTCGCAGCCTTGCGGCCCGCATGCTCGCAGTTTGCTGCTTTACGCGTCTGCTGCTCTAACGACCCGGCTGTCCCGGCGGGGAGCCGGTCGAGCAGGGAGCGTTGCTGCCACCATCCTGCGGCGGGCGAGCCGGGCGGCTACTGCTACGGCGTCGTCCTGACCGCCGACGCCGTCTCGCCCCGGCCCGTCGCCAAGGCAGCGATGATCAGGCCTTGACCCCGTTGCGACGCTTGCGCGACAGGAGCACCAGCCCGACGCCGCCCGCCGCGATCGCCGCACCGGCTCCGGCCACGCTGACCGCATCGACACCGGTCAACGCCAGGACACTGCCATCGCTCGACCCGCCGCCACCGCTCGAGTTGCCGCCGGACGACCCGCCGTTGTTGTTGCCGCCGTTGTTGTTGCCGCCGTTGTTGTTGCCGCCGCCGTTGCCAGTACCACCGCCCGCACCCGAGCCGGTGCCGCTCGTCGGAGTCGGCTCGCCGGGACCCACGGTGCCGGGCGGGGTGCCGGGGTCCGGTTCGGTGGTCGCGGTGGGAGCCGGTTCGACAGGCCCGCCCGTGCCGGGGCCCGGTTCGACAGTCGTCGGGGCCGGCGTTGGCTCCTCGTCGGCGGTGGGCGTTGCCGCGACGGTCGGGTCCTCGGTGAGGACGATGCTGTGCGCCACGCCCTGCACAGGCGCCGCACTCGCCGCGTGTGCGCCGCAGAGCGCGGCAACACCGACGGCACCGACAAGCACACCAAGGCGCGCAGCGGCGCGCAGGCCGCGATGGCGTGCCAGGTGGTTGATCCGCATGTTCCTCCCCGTTCACATATGGGAGGACGAGCCAACATGGACATCGATCCCCCGTGATCCGCCGAGCAACTTAACCGAAGTCGACCCAACCGCGCCATCCACCATTGCGGATATGGCGGTTCGAATACTGATCGTTACCGATTCAAACCGGGGTCCCGAGGTCGAGCAAGCCAGCACTTGGAATGCCGCTACCAACGCCGAGCGACACAGCCGGCCTATCGTCCCTGCACCGCGCCGGTAGGAACGGGCCCGGCGCGGGAAGCGAGCACCAGCCTGGTAACCAGGCCGGTCCTGCCGATCCCGCAGATCGCCCAGGCACCAGCAAGACACGCGCCGGGGAAGGACAATCCGCCAAAGGAGC
>DASWMR010000115.1:0-3965 GCA_036399635.1 Actinoplanes sp.
GAGCGCCCGGCGATGCGCCGCGGGCAATGTGCGCATCGCCCGCACCAGCAGAACCGTGTCTTCCGACGGCGGCGGGACGGGCTGCGGTGGCGGGTCGGCGGCAGCTCGGGCCCGGCGTACGCCCAGACGCCGCCACCGGTCCGAGGAGAGCCGGTTGACCACGAGCCGCAGCCAGGCCTCCGGATCCTCGTAGCCGGACAGCCGCCGCCAACGCTGCCACGCGCGGGCGTACGCCTCCTGCACCAGATCCTGCGCCTCGCCCGGATCCCCGGTCAGCCCGTACGCATAGCGCGCCAGCCGCCGGGAGGTGTCCCGGTAGAACGCGTCGAAGTCCATCCGTCACCGCCCTTCCGCTAACCGACACGGGATGCCCGCCCGGTCGGTTGCGGGCGCGGGGTAAGTAGGATGCTGCCTCATGGCTCGTGTGCTCACCCCTCGCGCGGAGGACTTCCCCCGCTGGTACCAGGACCTGATCGCCAAGGCGCAGCTGGCCGACAACGGCCCGGTGCGCGGCACCATGGTGATCCGGCCGGTCGGTTATGCGATCTGGGAGCGCATGCAGGCCGACATGGACGCACGCATCAAGGAAGCCGGCGTGCAGAACGCCTACTTCCCGCTGTTCATCCCGGAGAGCTACCTGCGCCGCGAGGCCGACCACGTCGAGGGCTTCTCGCCCGAGCTCGCGGTGGTCACCCACGCCGGCGGCAAGGAGCTCGCCGAGCCGCTCGTGGTCCGCCCGACCAGCGAGACCGTCATCGGCGAGTTCATGGCCAAGTGGGTCGACTCCTACCGTGACCTGCCGCTGCTGCTCAACCAGTGGGCCAACGTGGTGCGCTGGGAGCTGCGGCCGCGCACCTTCCTGCGGACCACCGAATTCCTCTGGCAGGAGGGCCACACCGCGCACGCCACCGAGGCCGACGCCCGCGAGCACGCCCGCGACATCCACAAGAACGTCTACGAGGCGTTCATCACCGAGATGCTGGCCATCCCGGTCGTGCCCGGTCGCAAGACCAAGGGCGAGCGCTTCGCCGGTGCCACCAACACGATGACCGTCGAGGCCATGATGGGTGACACCAAGGCGCTGCAGATGGGCACCTCACACGAGCTCGGGCAGAACTTCGCCAAGGCGTTCGACATCAGCTACTCGTCGGCGGAACGCACCGTCGAGCACGCCTGGACCACCTCGTGGGGCACGTCCACCCGGATGGTCGGCGGCCTGATCATGGTGCACGGCGACGACAACGGCCTGCGGATTCCGCCGCGGCTCGCGCCGATCCAGGTGCAGGTCATGGTGGTGAAGGCCGGCGAGGGCGTCGTCGAGGCGGCAGCGTCGCTGCGCGACGAGCTCAAAACCGCGGGGGTACGCGTGAAGCTGGACGACCGGGCCGACATCCCGTTCGGTCGCCGGGCGGTCGACGCCGAGCTCCAGGGCGTGCCGATCCGGATCGAGCTCGGCCCGCGTGACCTCGCCACCGGCAACGTCACGGTGGCCCGCCGGATCGACGGGTCGAAGACGCCGCTGCCGATCGGCGACGTCGTTCGCACGGTGACCAGCGCGCTGGTCACCGATCAGCAGCGGCTCTACGACGACGCGCTCGCCTTCCGCACCGCGCACACGGTCGACGTCAAGACGCTCGGCGACGCGATCGAGGCGGCCCAGACCGGCTGGGCCCGGGTGCCGTGGTCGGCCGTCGGCGAGTCGGGCGAGGCCGAGGCGAACGGCAAGGCGGTCACCGTACGCTGCCTGACCCGCGACGACGGCAGTATGCCCGACTCCGACGACGAGCCCGGCCTGGTCGCCTACCTCGGTCGCTCCTACTGACATGCGGTTCGAGCCGGGCCGGTTGGTCCTGCACCGCGACACCCACCACGACCGGATCGCCTTCGTGCACCCGGCCCGGGTGATCTCCGACGATGACCGCGGGCTGCTGCTCTGGCTGGCCCGCGGCTCGGTGGTGGCGGTCGAGACGACCCCGGACGGCCGCAGCCCGCGCGACATGACGTTCGCCGAGTGGGTCACCTACGCCCCGCACGGAACCCGGGTGACCACCTGGCGGGGGCCGGGCGTGCTGCGCTTCTTCCCGCCGGACGCCGACCACTCGGTCTGGTTCTTTCGCACCGACGACGACGTGTTCAAGAACTGGTACGTCAATCTCGAGGAGCGGGCGGTCCGCTGGGACGACGGCGACCTGGCCGGCATCGACGTGACCGACCAGGACCTGGACATCGTCGTCGCCCCGGACCGGAGGTGGCGCTGGAAGGACGAGGACGACTTCGCCGAGCGGCTAGCCCTGCCCGAGCACTACTGGGTGCCGGATGAGGCGGCCGTCTGGGCCGAGGGCCGCCGGGTGATCAAGCTGATCGAGGCCGGCGACTTCCCGTTCGACGGCAGCTGGACAGACTTCCACCCCGACCCGTCCTGGCCCACGCCCACCGAGCTCCCGCCCGGCTGGGACCGCCCGGTCGCGCGATAACGATCTTCCCCACTCACGCACAGTGAAGCCCGTCCAACCACCCCGCCACCACCCTTAATCAGACTAAAAACTGATTAGCCAGCGAAGCTGGGCCCCCGCCCGGCTCGGCGGGAGCGGCGGACTGCACCCTGCAACCAGGTGCGACATGAAGCTCTTGATCTTGATTTTGTTCGGGAAACCCGCCCGATTGGGATGTGCGCTGCTTCGTCTGGCAGAATGGGCGCTTGGTATCCGGCACGCGTGAGGCGCCCTCTAACCCTGAGCGCGTTGCCAGTCCTTGAGGCAGCGGTCCCGCATCCCCACGTGGGTGCCGTCGGCTCAACCCACGCATGCATCAGGAGCGAAGAGAACCGTGGCCGTAAAGATCCGGCTCCTGCGGATGGGCAAGATCCGCAACCCGCAGTACCGCATCGTCGTCGCCGACTCGCGCACCAAGCGCGACGGCCGCGCCATCGAGTACGTCGGCATTTACCAGCCGAAGGAACACCCGTCGATCATGCAGGTCAAGTCCGAGCGTGTGCAGTACTGGCTCTCGGTCGGCGCGCAGCCGAGCGAGGCCGTGCAGCGCATCCTGGAGAAGACCGGCGACTGGCAGCAGTTCAAGGGCCTGCCGGCCCCGCCGCCGCTGCTCGTCAAGGAGGAGAAGGTCAGCCGCCTGGCGGCCTACGAGGCCGAGGCGAAGGCTGCCGCGGGCGTCGCCGACGCTCCGGCCAGCAAGCCGGCCACCGCCAAGAAGGCCAGCAAGGCCGCTGCGGCCAAGGAGACGCCCGCCAAGGACGCTCCGGTTGCAGAGGCTCCGGTCGCCGAGGCTCCGGCCAAGGACGCTCCGGTCGCCGAGGCTTCGGCCAAGGACGCTCCGGTTCCCGCCGGGCCCGAGGCTGCCGAGGCCAAGCCGGGGCAGACCAAGGCCGTCGACCGGGCCGAGCCGAACCGCGAGGCTGTCGCCGAGGATGCACAGGACCCGGCCGGTGCCGGCGCCGACGCGAGCTGACGGGGCGCTCCGGCCTGCGCTGGAGCACCTCGTCAAGGGCATTGTCGACAACCCGGACGACGTCCGGGTCCGACTGGTCGACTCGCGCCGCGGTAAGCGGCTCGAGGTTCGCGTGCACCCGGAGGATCTGGGAACGGTCATCGGGCGCGGCGGGCGTACGGCCAAGGCCCTGCGGCAGGTCATCGGGTCGATCGGTGGGCGCGGCATCCGCGTCGACATCGTCGACGCGTACTGAGCTTCCTGAACGGCTTCGCCGTAAAACAAAAGGGAGTTTGCGTGCTGCTCGTCGTCGGTCAGATCGGTAAGCCGCACGGCATCCGGGGCGAGGTCTCGGTGGTCGTGCGCACGGACGAGCCGGAAGAGCGTTTCGTCGCCGGATCGGTGTTCATCACGGAGGTCCCCCGGGACCGCCGGGTGAACGCCGGTCCGGCGCGCGCGGCGGCAGCATCTCCCGCAGCACCGCCCGTCCCCGCCGGGGTTCGTTTCACCGTGCCCGAGAC
>DASWMR010000116.1:0-1592 GCA_036399635.1 Actinoplanes sp.
GCACCGGAAGCCGTCGCGGGCCCGGCGGGGCACACTCGGTCCGGGGGACGGAGGTCAGCATGGGGGCGATCAGCCTGTCCGGGGACGACTTCGCGGCGGCGACGCAGGCCGCGGGCATCGTGCTGGTCGACTTCCGCGACGCCGGGTCGGGCTCGAGCCGCGCCTTCGCGCAGGTCTTCGACGCCGCCGCGCAGCGCCACCCGGACCTGCGGTTCACCACCGTCGACCTGCGCGCCGAGCCGGAGCTGGCGGCCGCGGTCGGGGTGAAGCGGGCGCCGAACCTCATGGTCTTCCGCGACGGCGTGCCGGTGTTCGCCGAGCCGGGCTGGCTGCCCGAGGACTCCGTCGAGCTGCTCATCGCCACCATCCGCGAGCTCGACATGGCCGCGGTGCGCGAGACCTTCCCCGAGCCGGTCCGCCGCACCTGAGCCGCGGCGAGGCTGTCGCCCCGGCGGTGGTGCGGGCTAGGGCGTGTCTCACCGATCTTGACCGGCGGGTCCGGTAGGTCTGGCTTGTGCTCGATCGCCACGATCTGACCGATGTGGAGTGGGCCCGGCTGGAGCCGCTGCTGCCGGACCGGACACCGCGCCGTGGGGGCCGGTGGAACGATCACCGGCAGGTGATCAACGGGATCTTGTGGCGGACCCGGACGGGGTCACCGTGGCGGGATGTACCGCCCTGCTACGGCGACTTCAGAACCCTGCACGGGCGGCATCGCCGCTGGTCAGCCGACGGCACCTGGGAGACGGTCATGCAACGGCTGCAGGCAGACAGCGACCGCGACGCCGGGCCGGAGTGGGCGGTCGGAGTGGATTCCACCGTGGTCCGGGCGCACCGGCACGCAGCGGGAGCCCGGCACGAGCCACCCCAGGACGTGCCGGTGGAGAAGCTGACACCGCTGCTGCCGGCGCCCGCTCAGCACACAGGGGGCTGGGTCGAATGACAACATTCCCGGTCCCGCGCGAACCTCGCGGGTCGACCGGGAGGCGTTGGGCCGCTCCCGCGGCGGGCTGACCACCAAGATCCACCTGCTGGCCGACACCCGGTGCCGGCCACTGGTCCGGGCCACCACCGCCGGACAGCGCCATGACGCGCTGGCCTTCGAGCCGCTGATGAATCGGCTCAGGATCCGCCGCAGCGGAGCTGGCCGACCGCGAACCCGTCCCGACCGGCTGCTGGCCGACAAGGCCTATTCCAACCGAAAGACCCGCGCTCACCTGCGCCGACGCGGGATCATCGCGACGATTCCGGAGAAAACCGACCAGCAGAAGACGCGGACCGTGAAGGGCTCGGCCGGTGGACGACCACCCGCGTTCGACCCGGAGTCCTACAAGCAGCGCAACACCGTCGAACGCACGATCAACAAACTCAAGGACTTCCGCGCGGTCGCGATGCGCACCGACAAACGCGAGTTCGTCTTCCACGGCACCATCGACGTCGCCTCGATCAAGATCTGGCTCCGGCACCCCGCCAATCAAGATCTGCCAGACAGACCCTACGGCCACTACGCCGGAGCCTGGGAGGACGCCAAGGACGCCCGGCTGTCCCCGCTGCACGGCGCCGACCTGACCGGCCTGCCCCCGGCGGTCATC
>DASWMR010000117.1:0-6874 GCA_036399635.1 Actinoplanes sp.
GCGACCATGGCGCCGGCCGTGCTGGCCGGCCTCGGCTACCTGGTCCTCGGCCCGGCGCTGCGCCCTGCCGCACTGATCACCGCCGCGACCGGGGTGCTGGCCGCGTTCGCCGCGGCCCTCCTGCTCACCCGCGGGCGTGGCGAGCGCGGCGAACCGCCGGGCCGGCACGTGCTGCGCTCGGTGCGGCCCGGGCTGATCGGAGCAACCTGGTACGGGCTCTGCTCGGCGGTGTTCCTGCTGCACGCCGAGGCCCCGTACCTGATGGGCCGGCTGGACATCGCCGTCACGGTGGCGCCGCTGATCGCCGCGATGGGTTTCGTCGAGTGGCGGGCCGAACGGTTCCGGCCGCAGGCGGTCGCGCTCACCCGGCGCAGTGCCCGGCCGAGTGACTTCCAACGCCACGTGTGGTTGCTGATCAGCCGGGAGACCCTGGCCTGTCTCGCGGTCACCGGCGGGCTGGGCGTGCTGCTCCTCGGCGGGCTGTTCGCGGCCGACCGGCTCTCCGCTGAGGCAGCGGCGATGACGGCCGCGCACGTGGTGCTCGGTGCCGCGTACTACGCCGCCTTCCTACTGGCCGGCTACGAACGTTTCGGCCGGCTCTGCACTTTCCTGCTGGCGGCGATCGCACTACACCTCGGACTCGGCGCCTGGCTGGGCGCCGCACCTCTACTGGGTCGGTCGGCCGCTCCGCTGACCGACACGATGCTCTACCTCGGCAGCGTGCTCGCGCTGCAGGGCCTGTTCCTGCTCGGCCTGGTCCCGATCGTGGGCCGGGTCCGGCACTTCCGGTAGATCAACACGCTCGGGAGGCGATCTGCTGTGCACGCGGTGATTCTGGCCGGTGGCAAGGGCGTACGGCTGCGGCCGTACACGACAACCCTGCCCAAGCCGTTGATGCCCATCGGCGACAAGCACGCGATTCTGGAAATCGTGCTCGACCAGCTGGCCGGCTGCGGGTTCACCTCGGTGACCCTGGCGATCAACCATCTGGGTCCGCTGATCCGCGCCTTCGTGGGCGACGGCACCCGCTGGGGGCTGGCGGTGGACTACATCGAGGAGGACCGGCCACTGTCGACGGTCGGTCCGCTGTTCGGTCTGAAGGAGACGCTGCCGGAGCACTTCCTGGTGATGAACGGCGACGTGCTGACCGACCTCGACTACGCCGACCTGCTGCATCGGCACACGCTCTCCGGTGCCGGCCTGAGCGTGGCGATCGCCGAGCGGACCCACCGGGTGGAGTTCGGCGTGCTCGACGTGGAGGCCGAGCGGATCGTCGGCTTCCGGGAGAAGCCCGACCTGCACTACCAGGTGAGCATGGGTGTCTACGGCATGTCCCGCCGGACGCTGGCACCCTACCCGGCCGGCCTCTCCTTCGGCTTCGACCAGCTGGTGCTGGACCTGCTGGCCCGCGGTGAGCACCCGGCCACCTACCCGTTCACGGGCTTCTGGCTCGACATCGGCCGTCCCGAGGACTACGACGAGGCGAACCGCAACTTCGAGCAGCTCAAGCCGATCCTGCTGCGCGAGCGTCTGGGCGAACCGGTATGACCCGCGTTCTTGTCTTCGGCTCGTCCGGGTTCATCGGGCGGCACGTGAAGGCGGCGTTGGCCGCCGATCCGCGGGTCGGCGAGCTGATCTGCCCGGGCCGCGACCGGCACGACCTGATCGGCGGGGACCGGGCCGCGCTGACCGCGCTGCTGCGCGCCGAGGCGCCGGACGCGGTGGTGTGCTGTGTCGGTGCGCTCACCGGCTCGGACGAGGACCTGGTGCGGGCCAACACGCTGGTGGCGGCGAAGCTGCTGGCCGCGGTCGCCGACGCGGTGCCGGCCGCCCGGCTGGTGCGGCTCGGCTCGGCCGGCGAGTACGGCGTGGTCCGCCACGGGCACGCGGTGACTGAGGACGACCCGTGCCAACCGGTCGGCGCGTACGGGGTCAGCCACCTGGCCGGCACCCGGCTGTTCGGGTTGGCCGGCGAGCTCGACACCGTGTCGGTGCGGGTGTTCAACCCGATCGGCGCGGGGCAGCCGGCCGAGAACGTGCTGGGCCGGGCGGCGCTGCGGATCTCCGAGGCGCTCGCGGTCCGGAGTTCGGAGATCACGCTGGGGCCGCTCGGCGCGTACCGCGACTTCATCGACGTGCAGGACGTGGCCGCGCTGCTGCGGGCCGTCGTGGTGGCGTCCACCGTCCCGAGCCGGATCTACAACGCCGGCAGCGGGCGGGCGCACACCGTCCGCGAGGCGGTCGGTCTGCTCGCGGAGCGGGCGGGCTGGTCGGGCACCGTCGTCGAGGCGGGCAGCTCACCGCAGCGCTCCGCCGCGGTGAGCTGGATCCAGGCGGACATCACCCGGGCCGAGACCGAGCTGGGCTGGGTACCGGCGCACGACCTGGCGACCTCGATCAAGAACATCTGGGTCGCGGAGTGAACCTGATCGGGCGCCGAGCGCTTCTCGCCGGGGTGGCGGCGGCCGCGGTGGCCGCCGGCGTCGCGGTGGTGGCGGCTGGGCAGCCCGATCGATCGTTCACCGCCGGCCGGCCGGTCGGCGGGTCACCCGCACCCGCCGACCCGCCCTCGGTGGCGCCGCCGCCGTCGTCGGTCGTGCCCTCCGCCGCCGGCCCGTCGTCGGTCGTGCCCTCCGCGCCGCCCGGCGCATCGACGGCCGCGTCGCTCACCGGCATCCGGTCCTGGGCCTACCAACTGCAGGACTACCCCGGCGGACGACTCGACGAGCTGGCGGCCGGGCCCTATCAGCTCGTGGTGGTCGACCTCGCCCGGGACGCGCACTCGGACTTCTTCACCAAGGCGGAGATCGCCCGGGTGCGGGGCACCGGCAAGCGGGCCCTGGCGTACTTCGAGATCGGCAGCATCGAGGACTTCCGGCCCGAGTATCCCGAGCTGACGAGGAACGCGGCCGACCTGATCGCCAACGAGTGGGCGGACTGGCCGGGGGAGTACTTCGTGCGCTATTACGACGAGCGGTGGTGGCGCCTCGTCGTCCAGCCGCGGGTCGACCAGGCGCTCAAGGCCGGGTTCGACGGTGTCTATCTGGACACTCCGCTCGCGTACGAGGAAATTGATCTTGATGCCGTGCAGGGCCGGGACCGCACCGCGCTCGCCCGGGCGATGGCCGCCCTGATCGTGCGGATCAGCCGGTACGCGAAGTCACGGCGCCCCGGTTTCCTGATCGTCCCGCAGAACTTGCCGGAGCTGCGTCACCAGGCGGACTACACGAAGGCCGTCGACGGCATCGGCATGGAGCATCTGTTCTATCTGGACAGTGGTGAGAGGTGCGCCGAGGACTGGTGCGCCGAGAACCTCGCCGAGACCCGGGCGCTGCGCGACGCGGGCAAGTTCGTGCTCAGCGTCGACTACACCACGCGGTCCGCCGACATCCGCGCCGCCTGCAACCGCTACCACGCCGAAAAATTCGCCGGCACGGTCACCGTGCTGGACCTCGACAGACCCGTGCCACCGTGCCCCTAGGGGCAACCGTCACAGAGAAGGAACACGTGGAGGAGAACCATGCCTAAGACGATCGGGGTCGTCGGGCTCGGCTACGTCGGGCTCACCCTGACCGCGGCGCTGGCCGACAAGGGATTCGTCGTGCACGGCGCCGACGTGTCGCCCAAGGTGATCGACACCCTGTCTCAGGGCCGGTCACACATCTTCGAGCCGGGCGTGGCGGAGATTTTCGCCGCGCAGATCGGCAAGGGCATCCACGTCGCGGCTGACCTGCCCAAAGACACCGTCGACGTCGCCGTCATCAGCGTCTCCACGCCGGTCGACGAGGCCACCCGCCGGCCCAACCTGGCCAACCTGGCGGCCGCCGCGCGCAACGTCGCCGCGACCTGCCGCCCGGGCACCCTCGTCGTGGTGCGCAGCACGGTGCCGGTCGGCACCAGCCGCAAGGTCGTGCTGCCCGAGCTGCGGGCCGCCTGGGGTGACGAAGTACGCCTGGTGATGGCGCCGGAGCGCACGATTCAGGGCCAGGCGCAGCGCGAGCTGGTCGAGCTGCCGCAGGTCATCGGCGGACTGGACGCGGCCAGCCTGGCGGCCGGCGTGGAGTTCTTCAACGGCCTGGCGAACTCGATCGTGGAGGTCTCCGACCTGGAGACGGCCGAGCTGGTGAAGCTGTCCAACAACTGCCACACCGACCTGATCTACTCGTTCGGCAACGAGCTCGCGCTCATCGCCGAGCAGCACGGCCTGGACCCGCTCGAGGTGATCCGCGCGACGAACGTCGACTACCCCCGGCCGGACCTGTCCAAGCCCGGTTACGTCGGCGGCGGGTGCCTCTCCAAGGACCCGTACATCATGCTGGACAGCGCCGGCGACTACGAGCCGTTCCTGGTCGGCCGGGCCCGGGCGCTCAACGAGCACCTGCCGGTGCACGTGGCCAACACCGTGGTGCGGCTGCTCAAGCAGGCCCGCGGCGAAACCCGTGGGCTGCGGTTGGCGGTGCTCGGCTGGGCGTACAAGGGTTGGCCGCCCACCGACGACATGCGTGGCACCCCGATTGCCACCATGATGCCGATCTTCTCGGCCGCCGGGATCACGGTGACCGGGCACGACCCGATGGTCACCGACGACGTCATCCGGCAGTACGGCGGTGAGCCGATCAGCCTGGACAAGGCGTTCACCGACGGCGACGCCGTCCTGGTGATAAACGACCACCCGGACTACCGGGCGCTCGAGGTGACCACGCTGCTCGGCGACAACCGGCCGGCCCTCATCTTCGACTCGTGGCGGATCCTCGACGGCGCCGCGATCACCGCGGCCGGGATCCGGTACGCCGGTCTCGGCTACCTGCCCCGCACCGACTCCACGGAGGTCCCGGCATGACGAAGGCCCTGCTGCTCGGCGGCGCCGGATTCATCGGCCTGCACCTGGCCCGCCGCCTGGTCACCGACGGTTTTGAAGTGACCATTGTGGATGACTTCTCGCGGGGGCGCCAGGACGCCGACCTCGACGCACTGCGCGCACACCCGGCTGTCCGGGTGGTGTCGGCCGACCTGACCGACCCGGCCGCGTACGCCGGCCTGCCGTCCGGCTGGGACCAGATCTACCTGCTCGCCGCCGTCGTCGGGGTGCGCAACGTGGAGCAGGACCCGGCCCGGGTGGTGCGGGTCAACACGCTGGCCGCGATGCACCTGCTCGACTGGGTGGCGCCGGGGGAGCGGGTGTTCTTCGCGTCCACCAGCGAGGTGTACGCGGGCGGCGTCGACGCCGGCGTGGTCGGGGTGCCCACCGCCGAGGACATCCCGGTGATGATCTCGGACATCACGGCGCCCCGGTTCGCGTACGCGGTCAGCAAGCTCCTCGGTGAGGCGGCGTTCCTGCACACCGCCCGCGCGAAGGGCTTCGACGCCGTGATCGGCCGGTTCCACAACGTGTACGGGCCGCGGATGGGCGCCGACCATGTGGTCCCGGAGATGTCGTTGCGCGCCGAATCCGGCGAGGACCCGTTCCGGGTGCCGGGCGCCGACCAGTTCCGGGCGTTCTGCCACGTCGACGACGCGGTGGAGGCGATGGTGCGGCTGATGGGCACACCCGCAGCGGCCGGGCAGATCGTGCACATCGGCAACGATCGCGAGGAGACCAACATCGGCGACCTCGCCAAGCTGGTGCTGCGGGTGGCCGGGGTGTCCCCGGAGATCGAGGCCAGCCCGGCGCCGGCCGGCTCGGTGCACCGCCGCTGCCCGGATCTCGACCGGTTGCGGTCGCTGACCGGCTACGAGCCGACGGTGACCCTCGAGGAGGGCGTGCGGTCCACCTTCGCCTGGTACGCGACACACGGCCGGCCGTCATGACCGATCCGATCTGCTTCTACTACGGCGACGGCAAGCTCACCGAGCTCACCGCGTACCCGCGGGTCGTGCTGCAGCCCGAGTTCTACCAGCCCGAGGAGCTGGCGTTCCTGGCCGGCAAGGGGGTGCAGACCCTCGGATACCTGACGCTGTCGGAGGACCAGGGACCGCCGGCCCCGTGGCAGCGCGACGAGGTCAACCCCGACTGGGGCGGCAAGTTCGTGCACGTCGGCCACCCGCAGTGGGTGGAGCACGTGGTGGGCCAGGCCCGCGACGCGATGGCGGCCGGTTTCGACGGGCTGTTCCTGGACACCCTGAACGTCGAGCTGACCTACCCGGAGGACGTGCCGCATCTGCTGACCCTGGTGGCCGCGATCCGCACCGAGGCCAAGCCGGCGTACCTGCTCGCCAACCGTGGCTTCGGGATGTTGCCCCGGTTGGCCGAGTTGGTCGACGGCGTGGTGTTCGAGTCCTTCTCGGCGCGCTGGACCGACGACGGGTACGCACCCTGGCCGCCGGACGTCCTGGAGTTCCACGCCCAGATCGCCGAGCAGCTGCTGCGGCTGCAGCTGGATCTGTATGCGCTGGACTATGCGGACACTCCCGGACTTACCGACTTCGCCATCCGGCGGGCCCGGCAGTTCGGCATGCAATGCGTGATCAGCGATCGGGCCCTGTCCCGGGTCTGACCGCCACGAGAAAGGCGCCCGTCACCGAAGTGGCGGGCGCCTTTCCTACTGCCAGATCAGATCTTGCCGGTACCGGCACCGGCCGTGACGGTGGCCTTGACCGTGCTGTTGGCCTCCGGGGTGTAGGAGTAGGGGATCGCCGCGACGCTGGCGCCGTTGCGGACCTGCTCGGTGCCCGAGTTGACCTTGATGTTGTTGAGCACCTTGATGTTGCCGGCGGCCGAGTCGCCGGTCTGGGTGACAGTGGGGTTGGCGACGTTCTCGAAGTAGTTGCGCTCGACGTAGACGCCGGCGTTCATGGTCGAGGCGACGCCGTAGGAGCCGATGTCGTTGTAGTAGTTGTTCAGTACGTGTACCGGGTTGCCGAAGCGGACCCGGGG
>DASWMR010000118.1:0-7221 GCA_036399635.1 Actinoplanes sp.
GACACCTCAACCGCAATGATCGAGCAGGCCCGCGTACGCCATCCGGCCGCGCGTTTCGACGTGCTGGCTTCGCCGCCGTGGCTTACCGGGCCGGACGCGAGCGTCGATCTGGTGATTCTGTTCGCGGTGCTGACCTGTGTCCCGGACGACGCGGCGCAGCGTGCGCTGATCGGCGAGCTGCGCCGGGTGCTCCGGCCGGGCGGCACGCTCTACCTCAGTGATCTGCTGCTGCAGCGGGACAAGCAGTACGACTGCACCGGGGTGTTCGAGACCAGTGACGGCGCGGTCTGCCGCCATCACACCAGCGACTGGCTCGTCGAGCTGCTCGCCGGTTTCACCGTGGCCGGCACCCGCCGGATCAGCGTCGCCACGATGAACGGCAACCGGGCCGACGGGATCCAGCTCCTCGCCCGAAAGTCGGCGTAGCGGGGCCAGCACGCGTAGCGGGGCCAGCAGGCGTAACGGGTTCATCGGGCGTAACAGCGTCAGCTGGCGTCAGGGGTCAGCGGGTGGCGAAGCGGTCGAGGGCCGCCACGACGGCGTCGCCGATGCCTCGGCCGGCGCCGTGGCCGGCGTCGTCGATCAGTTGCAGGGTCGCGTCGGGCCAGGCCCGGGCCAGCTGCCAGGGGATGTCGACCGGGCCGCCGAGGTCGAGCCGGCCGTGGATGAGCGCGCCGGGGATGCCGGCCAGCCGGGACGCGCCGGCCATCAGCTCGCCGTCGGCGAACCAGCCGTCGTGCGCCCAGTAGTGGGTGACCAGCCGGGTGAAGGTCAGCCGGAAGGCGGGGTCGGCCCAGCGGGGATCGGAACCGGCGCCGGGCACGTTGGAGACCAGCGCATCCTCCCAGGCGCACCAGGCGCGCGCGGCCTGGTCGCGTACGGCCTCGTCGGGGTTTGCCAGAAGCCGGGCGTAAGCGGCCGGCAGATTGCCGTCCCGCTCGGCCGCCGGCACCGCGTCGCGGAAGCGTTCCCACTGCTCGGGGAAGATCCGGCCGAGGTCGCGGGTGAGCCACCGGTGTTCGGCGGGGGTGCTGGTGACGACGCTGAACAGGACGATTTCGGTGACCCGTTCGGGGTGGCGTTGCGCGTAGCCGAGGGCGAGGGCGCTGCCCCACGAGGCGCCGAGCAGCAGCCAGCGCTCGATGCCGAGATGCGTGCGCAGCTGCTCCATGTCGGCCAGCAGGTGCGGCGTGGTGTTGGTGGACAGGTCGGTGCGGAGGTCACCGGCGTCCGGTGTGCTGCGCCCGCAGCCGCGCTGGTCGAACAGCACCACCCGGTAGCGCTCCGGGTCGAAGAACCGTCGCCAGAACGCGCCGGCGCCGGAGCCGGGACCGCCGTGCACCACCAGCGCCGGCTTGCCCTGCGGGTTGCCGCAGCTCTCCCAATGCACGAGATGGCCGTCGCCGACGTCGAGCATGCCATGCGCGAACGGCTCGATATCCGGATAGCGGCGGCTCACCGTCGGTCCCCGATCATGGGAGCATCCTGCCAGGACCGGCAATCAGGAGTAGCAGTGGGCAGCGCCGAAGATCTCGAACGGACCGACTACGAACGCTGGTTCAGCGCCATCCCCACGATGATCGCGTTCGCCTGCCGGCGGCTGGGCCGATGATGGATGGCGTGCGGCCGGTCGTCGCCGGCCTGCTGAGCGCGATCGTCGGCTACGCCAGTTCGTTCACACTGGTGCTCGCCGGGCTGCGGGCGGTGGGCGCCAGCCCGGCCCAGGCCGCCTCCGGGCTGTTCGCCACCTGCCTCGGCATCGGGATCGCCGGCGTGCTGCTGACGCTGCGCTACCGCACGCCGATCGCCATCGCGTGGTCCACGCCGGGTGCGGCCCTGCTGGTCGGGGCCGGTCTGCCGGCGGGTGGGTTCCCGGCGGCCGTCGGTGCCTTCCTGGTCTGCGCAGCGCTGACCGTGGTCGCCGGCCTGGTGCCGTGGCTGGCCCGGGCGATCGCGGCCATCCCGCGGCCGATCGCCGGGGCGATGCTGGCCGGCATCCTCGTGCCGCTGTGCACGGCGCCGGTCCGGGCGCTGGTGGACATCCCCGCACTGGCCGTGCCGGTCGTGGTGACCTGGGTGGTGCTGCTGCGGTTCGCCCGCGGCTGGGCGGTGCCGGGCGCACTGGTCGCGGCCGTCGCCGCGATCGCCCTCACCGGCACCGGCGCGGGCCTCGCCGGTGCCACCCTGCGCCCCACCCTGGCCTGGACCACCCCGGCCTTCGAGCTGGGCGCCGTCATGGGCATCGCGCTGCCGCTGTTCCTGGTCACCATGGCCGGCCAGAACGTACCGGGCGCCGCGGTCCTGGCCAGCTACGGGTACGCGACCCCACTGCGGCCCGCCCTGGTGACGACCGGCCTGGTCAGCGCCGCCCGAGCCCCGTTCGGCGGGCACCAGGTCAACCTCGCCGCCATCACCGCGGCGCTGACCGCCGGCCCCGAGGCGCACCCGGACCCCGACCGGCGCTGGATCGCCACCCTGGCCCTGGCCGGCGGTCAGGTGCTGCTCGGGCTCGGCGCGGGCGTGGCGACCGCGCTCGTACTGCTCTCCCCGCCGGTGTTGGTGATCGCCGTCGCCGGCCTGGCCCTGCTGCCCGCGCTCGGGTCGGCCCTGGGCAACGCCGTCGCCGATCCGGACATCCTGCTGCCGGCGGTGGTGACGTTCGTCGGCACCGCGTCGGGCGTCGCCGTGCTCGGCATCGGCGCCGCGTTCTGGGGCCTGCTCGCCGGCCTGGCCACGATGCTGGCGTTGCACCGCCGCAAATCTGCCGCGCAGGCCGGCGTCGAACCGGAGCCGAGGCGTTCGTAGCAGTGGTGACAGACCGCCACCGGCCACCCCGGTGCGGGCGCATTCATTCACATGTTTCAACATTGCTTCTAGCCAATGGCGAACGTCGATGCTATGAACTGGTGGGTCTGCGGCGACCGACCGGGGAGAGGCCGCCGCCAATGTTCAGGTATCGATGTCATTTTGGGAGATCAGCACGTGAGTGAATATCAGGATGGACGACTGCGGTCTCGTTGGCGGCGTTCCAGCAGAGTGATCATCGCTGTGGCGGCGACGTCCGCCGCGATCGCCGCGACCGCGGTCGGCGTCATGGTCGGCACGGCCGGCGCGGCGGTCACCCCCACCGCCTCGGCGGTCTCCACCGTCGCCGCGGGGTACGCCCACACCTGCGCGATCCCGGCCGACGGCTCGCTGTGGTGCTGGGGCAGCAACGGCAGTGGCCAGCTGGGTGACGGCACCGCCACGAGCCACCCCACCCCGACCCGGGTCGGCGACGCCACGAGCTGGGCCAGCATCGACGCCGGCACCAGCTTCAACTGTGCGGTCCGCACCGACGGCACGCTGTGGTGCTGGGGCAGCAACACCCGCGGCCAGCTCGGTGACGGCAGCACCACCAAGCGGACCGCCCCGGTGCAGGTCGGCACGGCGACCACCTGGGCCAGCGTCAGCGCCGGCGACAGCCACACCTGCGCCACCCGCACCGACGGTACCCTGTGGTGCTGGGGCTTCAACCGGCTCGGGCAGCTCGGCGACGGCGCCGCCGTCTACTACGCCACCAGCCCGATCCAGGTCGGCACGGCGACCACCTGGGCTAGCGTCACGACCGGGTACGCGCACAGCTGCGGCACCCGCACCGACGGCACCCTGTGGTGCTGGGGTGACAGCACCACCGGGCAGCTCGGCCTCGGCGGCCTGGGCTACAAGGCCGTGCCCACGCAGGTCGGCACCGCCACCACGTGGAGCGGGGTGACCGCCGGGTACGCCTTCAACTGCGCCACCCGTACCGACGGGACCCTGTGGTGCTGGGGTGAGAACGGGTACGGGCAGCTGGGCGCCACCGTCACCTACCAGACCTCGCCGCTGCAGGTCGGCACCGCCACCAGCTGGACCAACGTCGACGCCGGCTTCAGCACGACCTGCGCCACCCGCACCGACAGCAGCCTGTGGTGCTGGGGCAACAACATGGCCGGGCAGCTCGGCGACGGCACCACCACCAGCCGGTACGCCCCGACCCAGGTCGGCACCGTCACCACGTGGACGACCAACCTCGCGGTCGGCTACCACAACTGTGGGTTCCGCACCGACGGCAGCCTGTGGTGCTGGGGCAACAACGCCGGCGGCCAGCTGGGCAACGGCACCACCACCCAGCTGACGGCGCCGACCCAGGTGACCCTCGCCAGCTGACCTGATGGCACGCTGACCGGCCCGCATCGCCAGACGGCGGCGCGGGCCGGCGGCGGGCTGGGGGTCAACAGGGTTCAGCGGTCGACGGTGGCGCGGGCGGCGGCGATGGCGGCCTAGCTGATGTGGGACACCTTCGTTTTGTCGACAGTGGCGTCGACCACGCGGGCCTTGTCGTGCACCAGGCCGCGTACGGTGATCTTGCCGTGGTGGTCGACCGGGAGCTCGTCCGGGCCGACGGCGGGGTCGGTGACCCGGAGCCCGACGCTGTCGTTGTCCCTCCGGGCCGACGAAGCGGGGCATTTGATCGTCGACTTCTTGGCGACACTGTCCGAACTGGACGCCTGGGCCGCGGCGGGCGCGGCGACCGGGACGGCGGCCGGGCGGCGCACCACCGGGCCGGAGGCGACGAGCGACAGCGCCAGGCTGCCGGCCAGCAGAGCTTTACCGAGGCTCATCCGCCCCACCCCCGTGTTGGCGACCACGTGCCCGAAGATTCGTGAATCTCGATGCTGCCACCGTCGGTGGGCCGGCGGGGGAGACCTGTCGGAAACCCGGCACGCCGGAAATCGCTACCGGTCCGCCGCGGCGGCGCCGATACTGCCAGTCATGACCAGCCGCCCCATTCGGATCACCGTGCGTGGATCCTTCGACGACCTCACCGAGGCCCAGCTCGCGGAACTCGCGGCCGCCGCGGCCGAGCACGACTTCCTGCGCACCGCGTACACCGCCGAGGGGTACCTCGCCTACGACCTGCCGGCCCGGCCGTTCTTCACGTTCCGCTTCGCCGACGAGGTGGACGACGAGGCGCAGGTCGCCCGGGCGGCGGTGCGGGCCGAGGAGAAGGCGGCGGCCTGGATGGCGCAGCGGGGGTACGCCGTCAAGAACGTCACGACGCAGACGGTCGACATGTCGGAGGTGCCGTTGGGCAAGCGCGGCCGCCGCGAGGCTGCGCGCCCCCGACCCTGACGGATGTCATGGGAGGGGCGTGACGCGTGATCCCCTGGCGGGCCGTCCGCCGGGTCCACGATCAGAGCATGACTCTCACCGCCACATCCACTGGCGCGCCGCACGGCACCGCCGTGCCGGCCGTCCACCTCGAGCAGGTGGTCAAGCGCTTCGGCGCGGTGACCGCCGTGGACGGCATCGACCTGAGCATCCGGCCCGGTGAGGTGGTCGCCCTGCTCGGGCCCAACGGCGCCGGCAAGACGACCACGGTCGACATGCTGCTCGGCCTGTCCCGCCCCACCGCGGGCATTGTCGAGGTGTACGGGCGGCCGCCGCGCGACGCGGTCGCCCTCGGCCTGGTCTCCGCCGTGATGCAGACCGGCGGGCTGCTCAAGGACTACACCGTCGAGGAGACCGTCCGGCTCACCGCCGTACTGTTCGGCCGACCGCGCAGCGCGGTCGGCGAGGCGCTCGAGCGGGCCGGCATCGCCGACATCGGCGGCCGGCCGGTCGGCAAGTGCTCCGGCGGCCAGCAGCAGCGCCTGCGGTTCGCGATGGCTCTGCTGCCCGACCCGGAGCTGCTCATCCTCGACGAGCCGACGACGGGGATGGACGTCGGCGGGCGGCACGACTTCTGGAACGCGATCCGCCAGGACGCGCAGGGCGGCCGGACGGTCGTCTTCGCCACGCATTACCTGGAGGAGGCCGACGCGTACGCCGACCGGGTCGTCTTCGTGCGCCGCGGCCGGATCGTCGCCGACGGCACCGCCGCCGAGGTCAAGGCCCTCGCCGCCGGTCGCACAGTGCGGGCCACCCTGCCCGGCGCGACCATCGCCGAGCTGGCCGCGATCGCCGGGGTGGACTCCGCCGAGGTCCGCGGCGACACCGTCTACCTGCACGGTCACGACACCGACGCGGTCGCCCGGCACCTGCTCACGCACACCGCCGCTCGGGATCTGGAGATCACCGCCAAGAACCTGGAGGACGCGTTCCTCGCCCTGACCGCCGACGACGCCACCAGCAGCACCGACGGGAGCTCGAAATGACCAGCGCGGCCGATATGCCTACCTCGCTGCCGCCGGCCCGGTCGCTGCCGAAGTTCGGTGGCTTCACGCTCGGAATGATCGGGCTTGAGCTGCGCCGGATGGTGCGCAACCGGCGCACCGTGATCTTCACCCTCGTCACGCCGGCCGTGTTCTTCCTGCTCTTCGGCACCGGCGGGGACTACAAGACCGAGCGGGTCGGCGGTGGCAACGTCACCGGGCTGATCCTGGTCAGCATGGCGGTCTACGGCGCCATGCTGGCCACCACCAGTGGCGGCGCGATGGTGTCGGTGGAACGGGCCGCCGGGTGGAGCCGGCAGCTGCGCCTGACCCCGCTGCAACCGGCCGCGTACGTCGCGGTGAAGCTGGTCCTCGCCGTGATCATCGGCGCCGTGTCAGTGGCCGTCGCGTTCACCGTCGGGGCCTTCGCGGGCGCCGAGCTGCCGGCCCAGGCGTGGGTCTGGTGCGGCCTGCTGGCCTGGGTGTGCTCGCTGGTCTTCGCCGCGTTCGGGCTGTTCATGGGCTATCTGCTGCCGAGCGAGAACGTGATGCAGATCCTCGGCCCGGTGCTCGCCGTGCTGTCCTTCGCCGGTGGGCTGTTCGTGCCGCTGGACCAGCTCGGCCCCACGTTCGGCACGATCGCCCGGTTCACCCCGGTGTACGGGGTCGGCGAGATCGCCCGCTACCCGCTCACCCACGACGGCAACCTGTGGCTGGCCGCGCTGAACGTGGTGGTGTGGACGGCACTGTTCGCCGCGGGCGCGATGTGGCGGTTCCGCCGCGACACCTCCCGGGTCTGACCCGGCGGTAGCGTCATCATCATGCGGGCCGAGGAGAAACCCGACGGCGCCCGGCGCTATGGCTGGCTGTTCGCCGCGGTGTGGCTGTTCTACCTGGGCGAGAACGTCAAGGCACTGCTCGACCAGCCGAACCTCTGGTGGCGCGACGTGGGCCTGGCCGCGGTGGCGGGCTTCGCGGTGAC
Source organism: Actinoplanes sp. (assembly GCA_036399635.1). Classification (GTDB taxonomy): domain Bacteria; phylum Actinomycetota; class Actinomycetes; order Mycobacteriales; family Micromonosporaceae; genus Actinoplanes. The sequence continues at coordinate 7,159 of DASWMR010000118.1, forward strand.
CTACCTCTACCTGGTCAGCCTCAACCGGCACCTGCGGCACGGGCAGCGCCCGTTCCGGCTGCG
>DASWMR010000119.1:0-1836 GCA_036399635.1 Actinoplanes sp.
GGCGCGCGCCACTCGGACCAGCATCGATCGGCTGAACATCGCTGGCTCGTCCTCCGATGCGTGTGGCTCGCTGTGCGGCGGTGCCGATGTCTTGAACCTAACCGCGGACATCCGTGCGGACCGCGCGATTGCCGGAGCGTGTGCCGGATTTTTTGGCCGAGGTCGCTTCGCTTCCGCCGCGGTCAGGCGGCGTCGGCGGCCACCTCCGGTTCGTGCAGGACCAGGCCCAGGTGGCCGCGCTTGGCCGCGTACATGGCCGAGTCCGCGTGTCGGAGCAACTGCTCGTGATCGGCCGCGTGGTCCGGGCAGAGCGCGATGCCGATGCTCGCCGACACGGTCGCGGCGGTGCCGTCTAGATTGATCGGGCGCCGGATCTCGTCCAGCACCGCCCGTCCGGTCGCGGCGACGTGGTCGACGGACTCGACCGCGGTCAGCAGCACCGCGAACTCGTCGCCGCCGATGCGGGCGACCACGTCGGTGCGCCGCACGGCGCCGGTCAGCCGGGCGGCGACCTCCTGCAGCAGTTTGTCGCCGGCCTGGTGACCGAGCGAGTCGTTGACGGCCTTGAACCCGTTCAGGTCGATCAGCAGGAGGCCCGCCCGGGACCGCGTCTTGGCGGCGGCGTGCACGACCCGGTCTAGCTCATCGTTGAGGGCGCGCCGGTTGGCGAGGCCGGTGAGCGGATCGTGCCGGGCCTGATGCCGGTTGCTGGCGGCATGCCGCTCGATCCGCCGCTGGTAGTCCAGTAGGAGGCCAGCGCAGATGGTGAGCAGCACGGCGTCCGCGGCGATCACCACGATGCCCAAGTCGTGCAGCCGGCCGTTGTCATCGCCGACTCCGGCCAGGTCGTGGCGCAATTGGGCACGCTGGAACGCCAGATCGCTGGTGAGCAGCTTCACCATCGCGTCGGAGCTCATCGCGGCCTGTTCACCGTAGCCGGCCACCTCGGAATGGCGACCCTGCTCGGCCGCGCTGACCAGATCGCGCAGCGTCGCGGTGTAGTCGCGGTAATTCTGCTTGATCATCAAGACGCGTTTGATGCCGCTGGTGTCGATGTGGCTCTCGAGCCAGTCGATGGTCGGCTGGGCGGAGCCGACCTGGGAACTGAGCTGCCGCAGGCCGTCGGCGTCCGGAACCCGCAGGTAGTCGTTCATCGCCGCGGTTTCCTGGCTGATGAAGACGGAGGTGCGGTACCAGGCGTCGGTGACATTGTCGGCCGTGTCGACGGTCTCGATGGCGCGCCGCGTCGAGTTGGCGGCCAGCAGGCCGCCCACGGCGAGTAGGGCAACGCCGAAGATCAGCCCGGCCAGTGCGCAGCGGGTCAGCACACGCCGGCGGGACGCCCCGGTGAACCCCATTCGCCCACCCTTCCCGTGTCGCCGGGCCCCGGTCAGTCCAGGAGCGCTCCGATCCACCTTCTCTTCGGCGGGGTGCCCGCCGGGCTAAGCCCACGACTCCGAAGTCCCCTGAATCGCTGGTTACGGCTACATTCCGGCGCGCTCGCCCCGATGGGGTTGGTAGAGGGGCCACGGAATCCGAGGGGGAATCGTGCTGGTTGCGTACCGCACGCTGTGTTCCGCGCTTGCTGCCGGTCTGGTCGCGGCGGTGCTTGTGGGATGTGGGCAGGACCGGGCCCCGGCGGCCGGGAGTTCGGAGGTGGTGCTGCTGACCAGCAACATGAAGGCTTCGTTCAACATGCAGACCGCCGCCGGGTTTCGCTTCGGGGCGGGCACGGTCGCCGGAGTGACAGCGCGGGTGGCGGCGCCGGAGACCAGCGACGCGACCCGGCAGATGGCGTTGCTGCAGCAGGAGGTGCAGGCCGGCACCAGGAGCATC
>DASWMR010000120.1:0-8175 GCA_036399635.1 Actinoplanes sp.
CATCCCTCCTGCTCGGCAGCGACCCTACCGACCCGCCCGAGGTGCCCGACCTCGGGGATCGTGGCGCGGCATAAGCTGGCCGGGTGCTCGTCGCCGGTTTCCCCGCAGGGGCGTTCGCGACCAACTGCTACGTGATCGCGCCCGCCCCCGGGCAGGCGTGCGTGGTCGTCGACCCCGGCCAGGACGCCGTCGAACCCCTGGAGCGCGTCCTCGCCGAGCACAGGCTCACGCCGGTCGCCGTGCTCCTCACGCACGGGCACTTCGACCACACGTTCTCGGTCGCGCCGGTCTGCGGCGCGCGCGGCATCACGGCGTACGTCCACCCGGGTGACCGGGAGATGCTGGCCGACCCGGCAAAGGGTCTCAGCATGGACCTGACCGAGCTGTTCGGCGGCCGGCTGCCGTACACCGAGCCCGAGGACGTCGCCGAGCTGACCGACGGCGCCACGCTGACCCTCGCCGGCCTGGAGATCACCGTCGACCACGCGCCCGGCCATACCGGCGGGTCGGTGCTCTTCCGGCTGCCTGGCGCGGGCACGACTTGGGAAGCGGAGCAGATCTGCCTCTCCGGGGATGTGCTCTTCGCCGGCTCGATCGGACGCACCGACCTACCGGGCGGCAACACCGAGACGATGATGGCCAGCCTGCGGGACAAGGTCTTGCCGCTGGCCGACGACACCGTCGTGCTGCCCGGCCACGGACCGGCCACGACCATCGGCCGTGAGCGCGCCCAGAACCCGTACCTGCGGGAACTGGTCGTCGCGCCCGGCCGGGGTCTCTAGATCTTTTTCTGAGGAGCTGTGGATAGTGCCCATTTCCGGCTTTCCCGAATGGTTTCCCGCACAACGGATGATCGAGCAGCGCGTGCTCGACCGGATCCGTTCCACCTTCGAGCTGTACGGCTTCGCCCCCCTCGAGACCCGGTCCGTGGAGCCGCTCGACACGCTGCTCAGCAAGGGCGAGACCTCGAAGGAGGTCTACCTGCTGCGCCGCCTGCAGGCCGACGACTCGGCCCGCGAGGACGACCAGCTCGGCCTGCACTTCGACCTGACCGTGCCGTTCGCCCGGTTCGTGGTGGAGAACGCGGGCAAGCTGCAGTTCCCGTTCCGCCGCTATCAGATCCAGAAGGTGTGGCGCGGTGAGCGCCCGCAGGAGGGCCGTTACCGCGAGTTCCTGCAGGCCGACATCGACGTGGTCAATCGGGACACGCTGCCGTTCCACTTCGACACCGAGATGCCGCTGGTGATCGGCGACGCGCTCGGCGGGCTGCCGATCCCGCGCGTGCGCATCCAGGTGAACAACCGCAAGGTCTGCGAGGGCTTCTACCGGGGTCTCGGACTGGCCGACACCGACCAGGTGCTGCGTACCGTCGACAAGCTCGACAAGATCGGCCCGGGCAAGGTGGCCGCGCTGCTGGTGGAGACGGCCGGCGCTACCGACGCGCAGGCCGCGGCGTGCCTCGAGCTGGCCGCGGTCTCCGCCGACGACGGCTCCTTCGTGGACGCGGTCCGCCGGCTCGGCGTCACCGACCCGCTGCTCGACGAGGGCCTCGACGAGCTGCTCCGGGTGGTCGAGGCGGCCCGCGAGCACGCGCCCGGCCTGGTCACCGCCGAGCTGAAGATCGCCCGCGGGCTGGACTACTACACCGGCACCGTCTACGAGACTCAGCTGGCCGGTTACGAGCGGTTCGGGTCGATCTGCTCCGGCGGCCGGTACGACAACCTGGCCGCGGCCGGCAGCCAGCGGTTCCCCGGGGTCGGCATCTCGATCGGCGTCACCCGCCTGCTCGGGCTGCTCTTCGGCCGGGACGCGCTGACCGTCTCCCGCTCGGTGCCGACCTGCGTGGTGGTCGCCCTGCCGAACGAGGAGCAGCGGCCGGCCTGCGACCGGGTGGCCGCCGCCCTGCGCCGCCGCGGCATCCCCACCGAGGTCGCGCCGACCGCGGCGAAGTTCGGCAAGCAGATCCAGTTCGCCGACCGGCGCGGGATCCCGTACGTGTGGTTTCCCGGCGAGCCGGACACGGTGAAGGACATCCGCTCCGGGGAGCAGGCCGAGGCCGACGCCACCACCTGGCAGCCGCCGGCCGCCGACCTGCTCCCGCAGATCGCCGGCCTAGAGCTGTCCTAGGCCCTCGGTCGACCCCAGGCCCCGGTCGACGAGTTCCGGCAGCACCGGTGCGGACAACGTGGTCGCCTGGTCACCGCAGAGCGCGGTGACCAGGAACCGCCCTCTCGCGATGTCGATCGGGTGCGGGTTCTCGCGCGTGCTCGGGTAGAAGTTCAAGTTCTGGGCGTACGTCACCTGGTGGACCCCGTCCGCGGTGTGCCAGGAGACGGTGTCGTACCCGACGACCCGCCCGTCGTGCCCCCAGATCCGGCCACACGGCAGGTTCACGGTGTAGAGGCCCAGCCCGTAGGTACCGTCCGCCGTGGTCTGCATCTGGGCCAGCAGCGCCGGGTCGAGCAGGCGGCCGGTGAGCAGGGCGCGGTAGAAGACGTTCAGGTCGTGCGCGGTCGACACGATCTCGCCGACAGCCCACGCCCACGACATGTTGAAGCTGGTGAAGTCCCGCAGCTCGGTCTCGGTCCACGGCACGTACCCGTGCATGTGCGGCCCCTGGATCAGCGGATCCGCACCCTCGAAGTAGGTGTCCCGCAGCCCCAGCGGCCGCAGGATCCGGCGGCTCACCTCGGCCCGGTAGCTGTGGCCGGTCACCTTCTCCACGATCAGCCCGGCCAGGACGTAGTTGGTGTTCGAGTAGGACCAGGCCGCACCCGGCGCGTTGGTCGGCCCGGCAGCCAGCCCGATCCGCACCAACTCCGCCGGGCGGTAGGTGGTCCGGCTCGTCTCGACGACCGTATCCGCCGAGATCAGCGTCGTGTCGTAGTCGCCAAGCCCGCTTGTGTGGTTGAGCAGCATCCGCACGGTGACGGCTCGCGGGACGGGCACCTTCAGATAGCGAACGACCGGCTGATCCAGGTCGATCCGGCCCTCGCCGACGAGCTGCAGCACGGTCGTGGAAACGAAGGTCTTGGTGATGCTGCCGACCCGGTGCCGCATGCCGTCCCGGACGGGCTCACCGGTGGCGATGTCGGCCACCCCGGTGGTCGGCGTCCAACGGCGGTCACCGTTGCGGACCTCGGCGAACCCGCCCGGCAGTCCGGCCGCGTGCACCGCGTCGAGCAGCGTCTGCAGCACCTGCCCGCGTTCGTCGGTGCCGGCCACCGCCGCGCTCGTGGGCACCAGTAGGCCGGCACCGGCGAGCAGGATGATGAAGATACGTCTGAACAAGGGGCCTCCCTCGACGGTCGAGCCATCCATCTTGGTCGACGTCCGCCACTATCCCCGGCATGATCCGCCCCTGTCGGGGTACCCTTACCTACGGTCGCGTAAGTTACGCCACCGTAGGGAGTGATCGCCGTGCCGATGGACCAGACCGCCCTGCTCATCGAGCTGGAGCCCGTGGTGGCCGCCAACCTCGACCGGCACCTCTCGCTGGCAAAGGAGTGGTTCCCGCACGAATACGTGCCGTGGAGCGAGGGCCGCACCTTCGACGGCCTGCTCGGCGGCGAGCCGTGGCGGCCGGACGACTCGAAGCTGCCGGACGTGGCCCGGACAGCGCTGATCGTCAACCTGCTCACCGAGGACAACCTCCCCTCGTACCACCATGAGATCGCGACGCTCTTCGGCCGGGACGGCGCCTGGGGCACCTGGGTGCACCGCTGGACCGCCGAGGAGGGCCGGCACGGCATCGCCCTGCGCGACTACCTGACGGTCAGCCGCGCGGTCGACCCGGCAGAGCTCGAGCGCGCCCGGATGACCCACATGGAATCCGGCTACAACAACGCACACGGCGACGAGATCCTGCACTCCATCGCGTACGTCGCCTTCCAGGAACTCGCCACTCGCATCTCGCACCGCAACACCGGCAAAGCCACCGGCGACCCGATCGCCGAGCAGCTGCTGGCCCGGGTGGCGGCCGACGAGAACCTGCACATGGTCTTCTACCGCAACCTGCTGTCCGCCGCCTTCGACCTCGACCCCGACCACGCCATGCGCGCGGTCACCGACGTGGTGGCCGACTTCCAGATGCCCGGCGCGAACATCGACGGCTTCGGTCGCAAAGCCCTTTCCATCGCCCTGGCCGGCATCTACGACCTGCGCCAGCACCGCGACGAGGTCCTCCAGCCGGTGATCCGCCAGTGGAACATTTTCGGCCGCACCGACCTGGGCGCCGACGGCGAGAAGGCCCGCGAAGAACTCGCCGCCCACATGGACGAGCTGGAGGCCCAGGCTTCCCGCTTCGAGGAGAAGCGCGAGGCCCGTCGCCAACGCCAGGCGCGCTAGTTCCGCTCACCTTCAAAATCCGACGGTACGGCGTTGCCGAGTCCCGTGTTTCTACGGCCGGCTACGTCGGCTTCAGGCCGTCGCGACCCGCCGGGCCGGATTTGCCAAGACCCCCAGGGCGCCGCCCGCCGCAGCAACGCCCTGGCGTCCCCAAGCCGGGCGGTGACTTCGCCGTGCGCTCGGCGGTCGCCGGGCCGGTTTGCCGCCCGCCGGAGCAACTGGCTGCCTGTGCCGGCGGGGGTGGTCACCTTTTCGCTCGGTGGTCGGGCTGCCGCGCTTGTGGTGATGGCAGGAGGTCACGGCGGCAGGCCGGCCTTGGTCGGTGGTTAAGCGAATAGACCGCGCCGGTTGCGCTCAGCATCCTGCGGTGGGTGGGCGGTCACTCTGCCAAGCGCATGGCCGGCCTGGGACGCCGTCTTTCGCTCGGCGACTCATCCAACCTTGACCATCAAAGCCGCCGCCTCAGCGCCGTGCCGTGCTGCGGACCGGACGTCGGCGTCTCGGCTCGATTGCCTCAAGGTTGCGGGCCGGGTGCCGATGCGGAGGTCGTGAACACACGCTCCCGGTGGATAGTGATTGCGGCGGTGGCCGGGGCTGCGGCCGGTGGCGCCGCGTGGGGTGTGCGCCACGGCCGAGCTGCGGCCCGGTCCGAGGCGGTGGCACCGCCAGATGTTCCGGCCATGCCGCTGCCGGCGACGGTGAACGAGCCGCGGTCGGGGGCGGATTCGGGGCTACCGGTGGGGATGCGAGCAGGGGCGAAGTCGGTGGCGCTGGCGGGTCCGTCCGGGACGCCGTAGCCTGGACCGGCAGGTGCCAGCCGATCCGTCCGGCGCCCTCTGGTCGTTGTGGCCGGCGTCGTGGCCGCCGCGGTCGGCATCACGGCAGTCGCGGCGCACATTGATCGGTCGTCGGACGTCTACCTCGCCGATCGGACCGGCATCGCGGTTCGGGACATGCCGGTCCGGCTGCCGACCTTGGATTTTTATTCGAACGCCCTTGAGCCGACCTCGCCGGCCTGGACCCCGACGCCAAACACCAGCCAGGCCGCACGGGTTCCGGTTGGCGGAGTGCTGCCGCCACACGGCAGCGTGACCATGTTGGGCGACTCTGGCGAAGAGATGGAGCTCAGTGTTGTGCGGATCGCGAACCCGGCGCTACCCATCGACCCGGAGAACCCATCAAAACCTGCGCTCAACCCTCGGCCCGGCTACCGGCTGATAACGATCACCATGCTGGTCAAGAACACCGGCGACGTTCCCTTCATGACCGACATCGAGAAACACACCTGGCTCGTCGACAAAGCCGGCAACACGTTTTCCCGCAATATCGAGATGACCGAGGCACGCCAGCTCGTCGCGGCCTCCCAGCTCGAACCGAACTGGTGGAGCGGGCGCGAGATCGTCTTCGAGGTGAAGGGCGGCGCCGAACCCACGCGTTTCCGCCTGAGTACCCACCCCGGCGTGGCCAACCAGACCGCGGACTGGCGACTCAGCTGAAGACTCAAATCCGGGCAGTCCCGCCGGTGGCTCTGCGGACAACAACCGGCTGAAAGGCTAAGAACGGACGAACGGCAACCGGTTCCCACAGGGCATCATGTGCTTCGGCGCGGTAGATGAGCAAGTCCCGCCATGATAGTTACGTGAATGAACCGTACCGACCCGTCGCGTTGCGAGTTTTCCAGCCCAGAGGAAGAGCGGCGCTGGACGTAAGAAGGGCTGCGACTCGCCTACGAGCTCCACCTGCCTGGCAGTTTCCAGGCAGCGTTCCCGCGCGCCCTGCGGCATGGGGGGGCCGTTCGCGGCATTTCTCAAGCTCCTCCTGTGTCGCCTTTCCCTCCGGCGAATCGGCCGCGTCTTTTCCCCGGAACCCATCTTTGAATGGTCATCCACTGGCATTCTGGATTCGGCGGGCGGATAATAATCCTATGTCTCAACTTTCCCTCTTCAGCCGCACCGAACTGGCCGAAATGCGCGACCGGAGCAAGGCGCGCAACTATTCACCAGAGCGCGATGCCTTCCGTCGCGACCACCAGCGCCGCCGCGATCACGGTAAGGCTCAACGCCACGCCGCGCGGATCTACCAGGCGTTCCAGCAGTCCTGTGACGGCGAAATGCCGCGCATCCCGCCCGCCAGGGTGAACACGCGCGCGCACTACCGCACCGCCCAATAGCTGACCGCGATCGACAGTGCGGAATCCACGCGCGGAACGAACGAACTTCGAACAACGATTTCGTCTTGCGGGCGGTCCCTCAGCGAGGCTATTCCTACCCGGCCTCGCCACCGGTCGCAGTGAGCAACAAACGGAGCATCGTCAAACCTAACGACTGGCACAGCTTGCCGTACAAAGCAATCGGCTGCGCATTCGGCCATGCGCTTTCTCATCGGCGGATTCGCGCTTGATCATGGCGCCGAGCGTGCCGCCGATCTGCAGCACTCGGCGGGCACGCGCGCCGCGTGGTCAGGCGCGACACAGACGCCATCGGCACCGATCATCTTCCGCTGGACGTACCTGCCGCCGGCTGAGCCGGTCGCGGCGGGGGTCGTCACCCGCATGGGCGGCATGAATGGCGGCGGGCCGGGTACCGAGGTCGGTCAGCGCAGCAGGTCCTGCGAGTACGTCCTACGAGCATTTCTTTCAGGCTGGAGGAGTGGATCATGGCCACTACGGAGGCGCTTCCTGAACTGGTCGATGAGCTTTATGCCGCACGAGAGCGGATCGACCGGGACGAGATCTACCGCCGGGCGGTCGCCGCGGAGTTGCCGTCCGACGACATGGCCGTGCTCGACCGGCTGCCCGAGGGCGAGTACGCCGAGGACGAACTGAACGAGGCCATAGCCCAGATCGCCACACCCGGCGCCTCCCCGCTCAGCCTAGACGAGGAACCCACCGACTGACGCGCACGCTCCATCCACGCGCGCGCTGCCCAAGCCCAGTGATTCAGGCGCGAGCCAAGCGCGGTGATTCACGTGGCGCCGCTGTGAGATCCGTCGGGACAGCTTCGCCGGCCAAGGCCGGTGATTCGCGCGCGGGCCAAGCCCGGTGATTCACGCGGTGGCCAAGCCTGGTGCAAAATCCCCGCACTGTGCTCAGCAGAGTCGCGCACACGATCGTCACGATGGACACGGACGGTGACCGCGCCGCTGAGGGAACGCACGATGACAGCGGCAGTGAGTAACCCTTTGCCCATGGCTCCGCGGATGAGGAGGATGCGGTCCATGCGCCCCTCGCATGCCGGAAAAATGGATTCAGCAAGATCTCGTCGCGCTGGCCTTGAGGATGCAGGAGCGGTCGCGGACCTTCTGATCCGGTCTCGCCGAGCTGCGGTCGGCGCTATCCCGCCTGCCGTCCACTCGGATGCCGAGGTACGAGAATGGATCAGCGCCGTCGTCGTGCCCGAGCGAGAGTGTGGCTGATCGAGGACGTCGGCAGCCGGCCGCTGGCAATGCTTGTTCTGGACGATGACTGGGTCGACCAGCTGTACGTCGATCCGGCATTGACCGGCAGGGGACTGGGTTCCCGCCTCGTCGAGCTGGCGAAGGCCCGCCGACCCGCAGGACTCCAGCTATGGACGTTCGCGACCAACATCGAAGCGCAGCGGTTTTATCTTCGGCACGGGTTCGTCGTGGCTGAGGCGACCGATGGATCGGGCAACGAGGAGACGGCACCTGACATCCGTTTTGTCTGGACGGCACCATAAATACCGGCGTGACTCATCGACAGAAGCGCATCGGGCCGTTTACGCGGCGTGCTTAGTGACGTGTCACGTTCCCTATCCCGACTGGCACGCGGGCATGGATCGAGGACGTGGTGGTGGACGAGGCGGCCCG